>JAYSCA010000038.1:0-12005 GCA_041915165.1 Ideonella sp. | reverse complement strand
CGCCGTCCCCAGCGCCTGCGGCAAGACCAACTTCGCCATGCTGATCCCGCCGGCCGCCCTGGGCGGCTGGACCGTCACCACCATCGGTGACGACATCGCCTGGATCAAGCCCGGCAAGGATGGCCGCCTCTATGCCATCAACCCGGAAGCCGGCTACTTCGGCGTGGCCCCGGGCACCAACTTCAAGACGAACCCGAACTGCATGGAGTCGCTCAAGCGCGACGTCATCTTCACCAACGTCGCGCTGACCGACGATGGCGACGTCTGGTGGGAGGGCATGGACGGCGAGCCGCCGGCCCACGCCATCGACTGGCAGGGCAAGGACTGGACGCCGCAGATCGCCAAGGAGACCGGCGCCAAGGCTGCGCACCCGAACTCGCGTTTCACCGTGGCCGCCACCAACAACCCGGCGCTGGACCCGGCCTGGGACGACGCCAAGGGCGTGGCCATCGATGCCTTCATCTTCGGCGGCCGCCGCAGCACCACGGTGCCGCTGGTGACCCAGGCCCGCACCTGGACCGAGGGCGTCTACATGGCCGCCACCATGGGCTCGGAGACCACCGCCGCCGCCTTCGGCGCCCAGGGCGTGGTGCGCCGCGACCCCTTCGCCATGCTGCCCTTCTGCGGCTACAACATGAGCGACTACTTCCAGCACTGGCTCGACATCGAGCACAAGCTGGAGGGCGAGGGCGCTCCGCTGCCCAAGATCTTCTGCGTCAACTGGTTCCGCAAGGGCGCCGACGGCAAGTTCGTCTGGCCGGGCTATGGCGACAACGCCCGCGTGCTGAAGTGGATGATCGGCCGCATCGAGGGCCAGGCCCAGGGCGAAGGCCACTTCTTCGGTATCAGCCCGCGCTACGAGGACCTGGACTGGACCGGTCTGGACTTCTCCAAGGCCCAGTTCGACCGCATCATCGACGCCGACCCGGCGGCCTGGAAGGACGAACTGGCCCTGCACCAGGCGCTGTTCGACAAGCTGGCCTACCACCTGCCGGCCGAGCTGAGCGCCACCAAGCTGAAGCTGGAAGCCGCGCTGGTCCGCTGAGCCGCGCCCGAGCCGGCATGGGCGACACTTGCCGCCCATGCGCCTCCAGCTCCTGTCCGATCTGCACCTCGAAACCGAGACCTTCGACCCCACGCCGGCTCCTGGCGCCGAGCTGCTGGTGCTGGCTGGTGATGTGGACGCCACCTGGGACGGCCTGGCGCGCTTTGCCGGCTGGCCGGTGCCGGTGCTCTTCGTGCCCGGCAACCACGAGTTCGACCGCCGCGACGTGGACGAGGCGCTGGCCGGCCTGCGCGCGCGCTGCGCCGCGCTGGGCATCACCCTGCTGGAACATGACGCGACCGTGCGCACCGGCGCCGATGGCCGCCGCGTGCGCTTCCTGGGCACGGTGCGCTGGAGCGACTTCGAGCTCTTCGGCCCGGCGCAGCGCGAGCGCGCGATGCGAGCGGCCAGCTACTTCACCCGGGTGCAGCAGAGCACCCGTGGCGGCGCGGTTTTCGACCCCGAGGCGGTGCGCGCCGCCGGCCTGGCCGACCGGGCCTGGCTGGAGGCCGCGCTGATGCAGCCCGCGCAAGGCGCCTGGGAGGCCACTGTGGTGATCACCCACTTCGCTCCCAGCCTGCGCAGCGCCGACCCACGCTACGGCCGGCAGCCCGGCACCGCCAGCTTCTGCAATGCCGACGACGACCTGATCCCGCGGGCCGACCTGTGGCTGCATGGCCACCTGCATTGCCGGCACGACTACCGCATCGACCGCCCCGGCCGGACGCCGGCCCGGGTGGTCTGCCAGGCCCGCGGTCTGGCCACGAAGGGCGAGGCCGACGGCTTTGAACCCGAACGCCTGATCGAGGTCTGAGCCTTGGGCGTCAGGCTTGATCCTGGGCAAGAATGCCGGGGCTGGCCCTGCCACACTGAACATTCACCCCTTCCCTGGAGATGACGATGAAGATCCTCGTGCCCGTCGATGGCAGCCCCTACACCAAGCGCATGCTGGCCTACCTGGCCGCGCACGACGAATGGCTGGGCGGCCAGCACCAGTACACCGTCATCACCGTGGTGCCGGCGGTGCCGCCGCGGGCCGCGGCGGTGCTGGACAAGGCCATGCTGAAGTCCCACTACGAGGACGAGGCCGAGAAGATCTTCAAGCCCATCCGCACCTTCTTCAACCGGCAGAAGATCGAGGCCGAGTTCGTGGCCAAGGTGGGGCAGGCGGCCGAACAGATCGCGGCCCAGGCCAAGAAGGGCGACTACGAACTGCTGATCATGGGCTCGCACGGGCATGGCTCGTTCGGCAACCTGGTGCTGGGCTCGGTGGCCACCAAGGTCATGGCCGGCTGCGACGCCCCGGTGCTGCTGATCCGCTGAGGACTTGGTTGATTAGAAATTCTGATCGACTCTGAATTTCATTAAAGCATCTTCATTGTCGGCCCGGCCTTGCGCAGAATGGGTCCCAAGGCGCCGCTCTGGCGTCGGGACTCATTTTTTCGCGAGGTTGCGGCATGAAGGTCACTGTTCTCGGCGCCGGCATCATTGGCACGGCCACTGCCTGGTTCCTGTCCAAGGAAGGCCATGAGGTCACGGTCGTGGACCGCCAACCCGATGCCGGGCTGGAAACCACCTACGCCAACGGCGCGCAGATCTCAGTCTGCTTCTGCGAGCCCTGGGCCAATGCCGAGGCGCCCTGGAAGGTGGCCAAGTGGCTGTTCAAGGACGACGCGCCGCTGCTGTTCCGCCCCCACCTGGACCCGTACCAATGGCGCTGGGGCCTGAAGTTCCTGACCCAGTGCAATGACGCGGCCTTTGCCCGCAACGTCAAGCAGCTGGTCTCGCTGGGCATGTACAGCCATGCCGCGCTGAAGGAAATCCTCGCCTCCACCGAGATCGAATACAACCGCCTGGAGAAGGGCATCCTGCACTTCTTCTCCTCGCAGCACGATTTCGAGGCCGGTGCCGCCGCCTGCGAGCTGATGCGCAACTACGGCGTGGACCGCCGGGTGCTGAACCCCGACGAAGTGCTCAAGATCGAGCCGGCCCTGGCCCACTCAAGCCAGAAGATCTTCGGCGGCACCTACACGCCCAGCGACGAATCCGGTGACGCCAAGGTCTTCACCCAGCAGCTGGCCCAGCGCTGCGCCGAGCGCGGTGTGAAGTTCCTGTGGGAACACGACGTGCTGGGCTTCGATGTGCGCGGCAATGCGGTGGCCGGCGTGCGCCTGAAGGACCGCACCACCGGCCAGACCCGCACCGTGGCGGGCGATCAGGTGGTGGCGGCCATGGGCTCCTTCACCGCGCCGATGCTGCGCCCGCTGGGCATCGACCTGGACATCTACCCTGCCAAGGGCTACTCGGCCACCATGCGCCTGAAGAAGCCCGAGGCGGCCAGCATGGTCAGCCTGCTGGACGACGGTGCCAAGGTGGCGATCTCGCGCCTGGGCGACCACATCCGCGTGGCCGGCACCGCCGAGATGGCCGGTCTGGACACCAGCCTGGACAGCGCCACCTCGCAGGCCCGCTGCGCGGCGCTGGTGCGCCGCTACGAGCAGCTGTTCCCCGGCGTCGCCGACACCAGCGAGCCCAACTTCTGGGCCGGTCTGCGTCCCAGCACGCCGAACAACCTGCCCTACATCGGCCGCAGCAAGATCAGCAACCTGTGGCTCAACGCCGGCCACGGCACCCTGGGCTGGACCCACGGCGCCGGCTCCGGCAAGGCCATGGCCGAGCTGATCACCGGCAAGCGCCCGCAGCTGGCCTATGGCTTCTGCGGCGAGGCCCTGCCCGAGGGCAAGCCGCAGGTCGCGCTGGCGGGCTGACGCGGCTCGCGGCGGCAGTCGCACCGTCCGGGCGGTGACACCGGGGCACGCACAGGCTGCGTGCCACAATCCCCGCCCGACTGTGCCTGCCTTGTCATGACGAACGTCCCTGCCTCTGGCCACCCTGTTCCCGGCTTCTGTGCCATCGACTTCGGCACCTCCAACTCCGCCATCGCGCTGCCCGTGGGCGGGCGGCGGGTGAATCTGGTCGAGGTGGAACCCGGTCAGCGCACCATGCCGACTGCGGTCTTCTACGCGCTGGAGGACCTGGAGCCCGACGAGGAACCGCAGCGCCTGTACGGCCGGGCCGCGCTGGGCGCCTATGTGGAAGGCGTCGAGGGCCGGCTGATGCGCTCGATGAAGAGCGTGCTGGGCTCCTCGCTGATCGAGCAGAGCACCGACCTGGGCGATGGTCACGCTGTCACCTTCCTGGAGGTGATCGCCGGCTACCTGCGCCACCTGAAGACCCTGGCCGAGCGCGATGCCGGCCACACCCTCACCCGTGCGGTGCTGGGCCGTCCCGTGTTCTTCGTCGACGACGACCCGGTGCGCGACGCGCAGGCCCAGGCCGCGCTGGAGGTCGCCGCGCGCCAGGTGGGCTTCACCGAGATCGGCTTCCAGTTCGAACCGATCGCCGCCGCGCTGGACTACGAGGCCACGGTCGGCCATGAACAGCTGGTGCTGGTGGCCGACATCGGCGGCGGCACCTCCGACTTCTCGGTCGTGCGCGTGGGCCCCGAGCGGGCCGAACGCATCGAGCGCGCCGACGACATCCTGGCCAGCCACGGCCTGCATGTGGCCGGCACCGATTTCGACCGCCATGTGGAGCTGGCCGCCATCCTGCCGCTGGCCGGCTACAAGGCCAAGGGCCCGGCGCCGGTCGGGCGCGAGGTGCCCAGCGGCGTCTACTTCGACCTGGCCACCTGGCACCTGATCAACACCGTCTACGCGTTGCCGCGCGTGCTGGAGCTGCGCGGCATGCGCAGCTTCTACGCCGATGCGCGCCTGCACCAGCGGCTGATGGCCATCGTCGACCGGCGCCTGGGCCATGCGCTGCTGTCCAAGGCCGAGGCGGCGAAGATCGCGGTGGCCGAGGGCCGCGAGGCGGCGATCGCGCTGGCCGATGTCGAGGCCGGCCTGCAGTCCGTGCTGGGCGAGGCCCAGGCGCTGGAGGCGATCGAGGTCGATCTGGAACGCATCGTCCAGACCGGGCTGGAGACCGTGCGGCTGGCCGGCGTGCGGCCGGACCAGATCGACGCGGTCTACCTGACCGGCGGCTCCACCGGGCTGGCGCCGCTGGCGCAGCGCATTGCCGCGCCGTACCCGAATGCCCGCACCGTGCGCGGCGACCGGCTGGCGTCCGTGGCCCAGGGCCTGGGCCTGCACGCGCAGCGGGTGTTCCGCGGCCTGTGAGGCGCCGGGGCCCGCACGCCGAGGGGCCCCTCAGCGCGCGGGTCGGGGCCGTCAGTGGCTGCGGCGCGGCTGCTTCTTGCCGCCGACCGGCCGTGGGCCGGGACGGCGGGCACCGGTGGGCCGCGGGGTGCCGGACTGGGGGCGCGTCACATCGGCCAGCAGCAGCGTGCTGCTGACCAGGGCTTCGACCGCTTCCTCCAGGTCGGACGGCGGCTCCAGCTCCTCGATGGCGGCCAGCAGTTCGTCGGCATCCTCCAGATCGTCCGGGTCGAAGGCGCGGTAGATCGCGGCCAGCGGCTCCATCACCTGCTGCGGGTCCTGCCGCATCAGCTGGGGAAAGAACTCCATCGCCAGCGCGAAGCCGGCGGCCCAGGGCATCACCGTGGCCAGCGGGTCCATCTCGTCGCCGTCTTCGTCCTCCAGCTCGAACACCCAGGGGTCGAACCACTGGCGGCCATGGATGGCGCGGTTGAGCTCGGCATGACGCCGCCGGGCCAGCGCCCCGATGAGGGCCGGGTCAAAGCCCTTGGGCAGGGGACGGCCGTCGGCATCGAACACATGGCGCAGCCAGTCGGCTTCGGGCACCGGGGCGGGTTGCAGCAGCACCCCGCACAAAAAGCCGTCCAGCATCGACAGATCCAGCGGCTCCAGGGGGGCCGGCACGGCGTCGAGCGCGGTTTCCAGGGCCGACATGTCGGCGTCGGTCAGCGGGGCGGAGGAGGGGGAAGCAGCCATGGTGACATTGTCGCGGGAAGTGCGTGTCCCTCTTCAGGGGGATAACAGGACACCGGAATTTCCTTACAGTGGCGTTCATGGAGGCTGACCTGTGCAGGTCGCTCCGCCAGTCCCAACGACGTCCTCTTGGAGGACTTGATCGGCCTGTCCTGCAAGGGACAGGCCGTTTTTTTTTGTGTGGGCGGGCCGGGGGTCAGCCGGCCGGTGCCTCGCCCCGGAAACCCGCGCGGAACTCCTCCTGCAGAAACTTCACCAGCAGCTGCACCGGCCGCGGCACCTGGGCCGTGCGGGGCCGGATGGCCCAGAGGTGGCTGCCGAACACGTCGGCCGGCCGCCAGCCGTTCAGCACCGGCACCAGGCGCCCGCTGCGCAAGGCAGCCTGGGCGCTGAAGTCCGGCAGCAGGGCGATGCCCAGGTCGGCCAGCGCCGCCTCCCGCAGGGCCTCGCTGTTGTTGGCGGCCAGCGGGCCGGCAATGCCCACCGTCACCCGTTCGTCGCCGTCCACCGGCTCGAAGCTCCAGCCCGGGGCCTCGCTCTCGCGCAGGTAGTACAGGCAGCGGTGCCGGGCCAGGTCGCGCGGGTGTTGCGGGGTCCCGTGGGCCGCCAGGTAGCCCGGGCTGGCCACCAGCAGGGTCTCGGTGGGGCACAGGGCCCAGGCCACATGGGTCTCCGGCGGGTGGGTGGTGTGCCGCAGCGCCAGGTCGAAGCCCTCGGGCGCCAGCGCGGCCAGCCGATCGGACAGGTCCAGCTCCACCCGCACCTCGGGGTACTGTTGCAGAAAGCGGGGCAGCCGTGGCAGCAGCTGCTGGCGGGCCAGTGCCACCGGGGCGGTCAGGCGCAGCAGGCCGCGCGGCTGGCCGGCCAGGTCGTGCACGCCGGCAAAGGCCTCGGCGATGCTGGCAAAGGCCGGGCGGCTGCTGTCGGCCAGCCGGCGGCCGGCCTCGGTCAGGCGCACGCTGCGGGTGGTGCGGCGCACCAGCGGCACGCCAGCGGCAGCCTCCAGCTCGCTGATGCGCAGGCTCATCGCCGCCTTGCTCAGGCCCAGGCGGCGGGCGGCGGCGGTGTAGCTGCCGGCTTCACCCAGCACGGTCAGCGCATGCACATGGGCCCACAGCGCGGGCAGGGGGCGCGAAGCAGGTGGCAGGGCGTCGTCCATGGCTCATTGTTCAGTTTGGCAAACAATGATTCCAGAATCTGGGCATTGGCGCCAGGGCCGGGGCTGCCTAGACTGCGGCCCACTCACACCTCATCCAGGAGACAACCATGGGCGCCCCTGAAGCCTTCACCCGCAGCACCGACATCGGCCACTTCATCGGCGGCCAGCCGGTGCCCGCCACCAGCGGCCGCAGCCAGGCCGTCTACAACCCCGCCACCGGTGCGGTGAGCTGCCAGGTGCAGCTGGCCAGTGCCGAGGACGTGAACGCCGCCGTGGCCGCTGCCGCCGCCGCCTTCCCGGCCTGGGCTGACACGCCGCCGATCCGCCGTGCCCGCGTGCTCAACAAGTTCCTGGGCCTGCTCAACGAGCACCGCGACACCCTGGCGGCCATGATCACCGCCGAACACGGCAAGGTCTTCACCGACGCCCAGGGCGAGGTGACCCGCGGCATCGAGATCGTCGAGTTCGCCTGTGGCGCGCCGCAGCTGCTGAAGACCGACTTCACCGACCAGGTGGGCACCGGCATCGACAACTGGACGCTGCGCCAGCCCCTGGGCGTGGTGGCCGGCATCACGCCGTTCAACTTCCCCTGCATGGTCCCGATGTGGATGTTCCCCGTGGCCCTGGCCACCGGCAACACCTTCGTGCTCAAGCCCAGCGAGCGCGACCCGTCGCCCAGCCTGTTCATTGCCGAGCTGCTCAAGCAGGCCGGCCTGCCCGACGGCGTGTTCAACGTGGTGCAGGGCGACAAGCTGGCGGTGGACACGCTGCTGGCCCACCCGGACGTGAAGGCGGTGAGCTTCGTCGGCTCCACCCCGATCGCGCAGTACATCTACGAGACCGGGGCCCACCACGGCAAGCGCGTGCAGGCCCTGGGCGGCGCCAAGAACCACATGGTGGTGATGCCCGACGCCAACCTGGAGCAGGCGGTGGACGCGCTGATCGGTGCGGCCTACGGCTCGGCCGGCGAGCGCTGCATGGCGATCAGCGTGGCCCTGCTGGTGGGCGACGTGGCCGACAAGATCATCCCGATGCTGGCCGAGCGCGCCAAGACGCTGAAGATCAAGAACGGCATGGAGCTGGACGCCGAGATGGGCCCCATCGTCACCCGCGAGGCGCGTGACCGCATCGAGGGCTACATCGCCGCTGGCGTGGCCGAGGGGGCCACCCTGGTGGTGGATGGCCGCGGCACCACGGTGGCCGGCCATGAAAAGGGCTTCTGGACCGGCGGCACGCTGTTCGACCACGTCACCCCGGCCATGCGCATCTACAAGGAAGAGATCTTCGGCCCGGTGCTGGCCTGCGTGCGGGTGAAGGACTTCACCGAGGCGCTGGACCTGATCAACGCCCACGAGTTTGGCAACGGCGTGGCCTGCTTCACCAGCGATGGCCAGGTGGCGCGCGAGTTCGGCCGCCGCGTCCAGGTGGGCATGGTGGGCATCAACGTGCCCATCCCGGTGCCCATGGCCTGGCACGGCTTTGGCGGCTGGAAGAAGAGCCTGTTCGGCGACATGCACGCCTACGGCGAAGAGGGCGTGCGCTTCTACACCAAGCAGAAGAGCATCATGCAGCGCTGGTCCAACAGCATCGCCAAGGGCGCCGAGTTCGTGATGCCCACGGCCAAGTAAGCCCCGGGGGAAACCCTCGGCATACTCCCGAGGGTTGATGTACATCAGCCGACCCACTGGACACGGTGGGCGGATCGACCCGAAGCTGCGCCTTCGGGAGGATCCGCCATGTCGGCTGCAGACGCTTCATCCCCATCGGTCGAGGTCGCGCCCGACGTGGCGCGGTCGCGGGTGCTCTATCGCCAGCGCGCGGCGGGTTATGACGCCGAGCTGGCGCCGTTCGAGCCCCTGCGCCGGCAGGCGGTCGACCTGCTGGACCTGCAGCCCGGCCAGCAGGTGCTGGACCTGGGCTGCGGCACCGGCCTGAGCCTGCCGCTGCTGGCCGAGAAGGTCGGCCCGACCGGGCGGGTCTGGGGGCTGGAGCCCTGTCCCGAGATGGCCCGCCGGGCCCGCCAGCGCTGCACCCAGGCGGGCTGGCCCCAGGTGCAGGTCTGCCAGGGGGAGGCCACCCAGCCGGATGGCTGGCCGAAGGACCTGCGGGCCGATGCGGCGTTGTTCCAGTTCTCGCACGACATCCTGCAGCAGCCCGAGGCGCTGGCCGCCGTGATGGCCCATCTGCGCCCGGGCGCCACCGTGGTCTCCTGCGGGCTGGAATGGGCGCCGGCCTGGGCCTGGGCGGCCAATGCCTGGGTGCTCAGCGCGGCGCTTTACTCGGTCACCAGCCTGCGGCAGATGCACCAGCCCTGGCATCTGCTGGCCGACTGGCTGCCCGACCTGCAGGTGCACAGCACCTGGATGGGCTGCATCTATTTCGCGGTCGGTCATGTGCCTGACACGCCGGTCTCCCCGGTTTGAGCTGGGGGGCTTGCCAGTCTTTTATTGCGGCGCACAATGAAGCCATGAACACCCTTGCGCTCACTGCCGACCGCCCCCAGACGCTGGGGGAGGAGATCGCCAACGCGATCAGCCATGGCCTGGGCTTCTTGCTGGCCGTGGCCTCTTTGCCGATCCTGCTCTGGCAGGCCCAGCACCAGGGCGCGGGGCCGCTCAACCTCGTCGCCGTCAGCGTGTTCTCGGGCACGATGATGTTGCTGTACCTGGTCTCCGCGGTCTACCACGCGCTGCCGCAGGGGCGGGCCAAGCTGTGGATGAACCGGGCCGACCATGCGGCCATCTACCTCTTCATCGCCGGCAGCTACACGCCGTTCGCGCTGGGCGCGTTGCGCGAGCATGGCGGCTGGTGGCTGTTCGCGGTCATCTGGGCCCTGGCCGTGACCGGCGTCACCGTCAAGCTGCTGGACCGGCTGCGCCACCCCTGGTGGTCCACCGGGCTGTATGTGGCAATGGGCTGGCTGGCGCTGTTCGCCGTCAAGCCGATGGTCGAGCAGATGTCCGTCTCCGGCCTGGCCTGGCTGGTGGTCGGTGGCCTCAGCTACACGCTGGGCGCGGTGGTCTTCATGCTGGACAACCGCGTGCGCTACGCCCACTTCGTCTGGCACCTGTTCGTGCTGGGCGGCAGCACCTGCCACTTCTTCGCGGCGCTCTGGCACGCGGTCTGACCCGCTGGGCGCCCGTCCCGTGGCGCGGTAAGGTCGGGCCATGAGCTTCCTGCTGGCCCTGGACCAGGGCACCTCCAGTTCACGCAGCATCGTGTTCGACGACCAGGGCCGCATCCGCGCCCTGGCGCAACGCGAGTTCCGCCAGCACTTTCCGCAGCCGGGCTGGGTCGAGCACGACCCGCTGGAGATCTGGCAGACCCAGCGCGACACCGCCCGCGAAGCCCTGGCCCAGGCCGGTCTGGCTGCCCGCGACCTGCGGGCCATCGGCATCGCCAACCAGCGCGAGACCACCGTGGTCTGGAACCGCCGCACCGGCGCGCCGCTGCACAGGGCCATCGTCTGGCAGGACCGGCGCACCGAGCCGTTGTGCGCCCGCTGGCGCGCCGCCGGGCTGGAACCGCTGGTGCGCGAGCGCACCGGTCTGCGGCTGGACCCGTACTTCTCGGCCAGCAAGCTGCGCTGGCTGATCGACGAGGTGCCGGCGGTGCGCGAGGCCGCCGCCCGTGGCGAGCTGGCCTTCGGCACCGTGGACAGCTGGCTGCTCTGGCAGCTCACCGGCGGGCGGGTGCACGCCACCGACGTGACCAACGCCTCCCGCACGCTGCTGTACGACCTGCAGGCCGGTGACTGGGATGCCGAGCTGCTGCAGCGCCTGGACCTGCCGGCCGAGGCCTTGCCGGCGGTGCGCCCCAGCAGCCACCTGTTCGGCGAGACCGATGCCGAGGTGCTGGGCGCCCCGGTGCCGGTGGCCGGCATCGCCGGGGACCAGCAGGCCGCGCTGTTCGGCCAGGCCGGCTGGACCCCGGGCATCGCCAAGAACACCTACGGCACCGGCTGCTTCCTGCTGATGCACACCGGCGCCCAGGCCCGGCCCAGCCAGCACGGCTTGCTGACCACCGCGGCGGCGGCGGCGCCGGGCCAGCCGGCCCAGTTCGCGCTGGAGGGCAGCGTGTTCATCGGCGGCGCGGTGGTGCAGTGGCTGCGCGACGGCCTGCGGGCGATCCGGGCCAGCTCCGAGGTGCAGGCCCTGGCCGAAAGCGTGCCCGATGCCGGCGGCGTGATGTTCGTGCCCGCCTTCACCGGGCTGGGCGCGCCCTACTGGGACCCGGAGGCGCGCGGCACCGTCGTCGGCCTCACGCGCGGCAGCACCGTGGCCCACATCGCCCGCGCCGCGCTGGAGAGCATCGCCTTCCAGAGTGCCGCGCTGCTGCAGGCCATGGGGCAGGATGCGCTGGCGGCGGGCGGCACGCCGGTCAGTGAGCTGCGGGTGGACGGCGGCGCCAGCGTCAACGACCTGCTGATGCAGTTCCAGGCCGACCTGCTGGGCATCCCGGTCGTGCGCCCGGCGGTGGTGGAGACCACGGCGCTGGGGGCGGCTTACCTCGCCGGCCTGGCCACGGGCCTGTGGGCCGGGCCGTCGGCCTTGGCGGCGCAGTGGCAGGTCGAGCGCCGGTTCGAGCCCACGCTGCCGCGCGACCAGGCCGAGGAACGCCTGGCCCGCTGGGCGCGCGCGGTGCGTCAGGCGCGGGCTGGCTGATCTGCCGGCCGCCGGTTCAGCGGTCGCTGGCGTCCACCGGCAGGCGGGTCCCGTTCCAGAAGCGCTCCATCGCCAGGTAGGTGTAGGACGCTGACCAGCCGATCAGCACCAGGCCGTTGAGCGCCTCCGTGCCGGCCAGCAGGCGCAGCGGCCCCACCGGCACCAGGTCGCCAAAACCCAGCGAGGTGAAGGTTTCGGCCGAGAAGTACAGGCTGTTGTCCAGG
>JAYSCA010000037.1:0-12006 GCA_041915165.1 Ideonella sp. | reverse complement strand
GGCCAGCTTCGAGTGCGCCCGCGAGAGCGTGCAGGTCGCCGGGGACCACCGCCTCTTCATCGGACGGGTGCTGCAGGTGCACCAGGGCGAGGGCGAGCCCCTGGTCTACCACGCCGGCTGCTACCGCGCGCTGGGCGACGTGCTCTGAGCCGAGGCCCGGGCGGGCCTCGGTGGCATGGCTGGCTTGATGTGAGTCAAATCACGGGGGCGCTGCGTCGGTCAACCTCTTGAAATCGCGGGGGCGGCGCCCATGTGCCTTCGCAATCGGAGGAAACATTCATGCGTCTTGACAAGCTCACCACTGCGTTCCAGCAAGCCCTGGCCGAGGCCCAGAGTCTGGCTGTGGCGCAGGACAACCCGTACATCGAGCCGTCCCACCTGCTGGTCGCCATGCTGGCCCAGCCGGACGGCCCCAAGGCCTTGCTTGACCGCGCCGGGGCCAACACCGCGGCCCTGAAGACCGCGATGGACACTGCCATCGGCGGCCTGCCCCAGGTGCAGGGCGGCGGCCAGGTGCAGGCTGGTCGCGATCTGGTGCAACTGCTGCAGCAGGCCGACAAGGAGGCCATGCAGCGCGGCGACAGCTTCATCGCCAGCGAGATGTTCCTGCTGGCCCTGGCCGATGCCAAGTCCGATCTGGGCGGCGTCGTGCGGGGTCATGGCCTGACCCGCAAGGCCCTGGAAGCCGCCATCGAGGCGGTGCGCGGCGGCCAGAAGGTCGATTCGGCCGAGGCCGAAGGCCAGCGTGAAGCGCTGAAGAAGTACACCCTGGACCTGACCGAGCGCGCCCGCCAGGGCAAGCTCGACCCGGTGATCGGCCGCGACGACGAGATCCGCCGCGCCATCCAGGTGCTGCAGCGCCGCAGCAAGAACAACCCGGTGCTGATCGGCGAGCCGGGCGTGGGCAAGACCGCCATTGTCGAAGGTCTGGCGCAGCGCATCGTCAATGGCGAGGTGCCCGACACCCTGCGCGACAAGAAGGTGCTGGTGCTGGACATGGCCGGCCTGCTGGCCGGCGCCAAGTACCGCGGCGAGTTCGAGGAACGCCTGAAGGCCGTGCTCAAGGAAGTGGCCCAGGAAGAGGGCCGCGTGATCCTGTTCATCGACGAGATCCACACCATGGTGGGTGCGGGCAAGGCCGAGGGCGCGATGGACGCTGGCAACATGCTCAAGCCGGCCCTGGCCCGTGGCGAACTGCACTGCATCGGCGCGACCACGCTGGACGAATACCGCAAGTACGTCGAGAAGGACGCCGCGCTGGAGCGCCGCTTCCAGAAGGTGCTGGTCGACGAGCCCAGCGTGGAGGCGACGATCGCCATCCTGCGCGGCCTGCAGGAAAAGTACGAGGTGCACCACGGCGTGGAGATCACCGACCCGGCCATCGTGGCCGCGGCCGAGCTGAGCAACCGCTACATCACCGACCGCTTCCTGCCGGACAAGGCCATCGACCTGATTGACGAGGCCGCGGCCAAGATCAAGATCGAGATCGACTCCAAGCCGGAATCGATGGACAAGCTCGACCGCCGGCTGATCCAGCTGAAGATCGAGCGCGAGGCGGTCAAGAAGGAGACCGACGAGGCCTCGCAGAAGCGCCTGGGCCTGATCGAGGAAGAGATCACCAAGCTCGAGCGCGAGTACGCCGACCTCGAAGAGATCTGGAAGGCCGAGAAGGCCACCGCCCAGGGCAGCGCCCAAGTGAAGGAGGAGATCGACAAGATCCGCTTCCAGATCGAGGAACTGAAGCGCAAGGGCGACTTCAACAAGGTGGCCGAGCTGCAGTACGGCAAGCTGCCGGAGCTGGAAAAGCGTCTGAAGGAAGCTCAGGCCAAGGAAGCCGGCAAGCCGGCGGGCGCGACCAACAAGCTGCTGCGCACCATGGTCGGCGCCGAGGAGATCGCCGAGGTGGTCAGCCGTGCCACCGGCATTCCAGTCAGCAAGCTGATGCAGGGCGAGCGCGACAAGCTGCTGCAGATGGAAACCAAGCTGCATGAGCGCGTGGTGGGCCAGGACGAGGCCATCGTGGCCGTGTCCGACGCCATCCGCCGCAGCCGGGCCGGCCTGTCCGACCCCAACCGGCCGCTGGGCAGCTTCCTGTTCCTGGGCCCGACCGGCGTGGGCAAGACCGAGCTGTGCAAGGCGCTGGCGGGCTTCCTGTTCGACAGCGAAGAGCACATGATTCGCATCGACATGAGCGAGTTCATGGAAAAGCACTCCGTGAGCCGACTGATCGGCGCGCCTCCGGGCTATGTGGGCTATGACGAGGGCGGTTATCTGACCGAGGCCGTGCGTCGCAAGCCCTACAGCGTGGTGCTGCTCGACGAGGTCGAGAAGGCCCACCCGGACGTGTTCAACGTGCTGCTGCAGGTGCTGGACGACGGCCGTCTGACCGATGGCCAGGGCCGCACGGTGGACTTCAAGAACACCGTGATCGTGATGACCAGCAACCTGGGCTCGCAGCTGATCATGTCCATGACCGGTCAGGCCAACGACGTGATCAAGGCCGCGGTCTGGGAAGAGGTCAAGCAGCACTTCCGTCCGGAGTTCCTGAACCGGATCGACGAGACGGTGGTGTTCCACGCCCTCGACCAGGCCAACATCGAATCGATCGCGAAGATCCAGCTCAAGGGGTTGGAGGCGCGGCTGGCCAAGATGGACATGGGGCTGGAGGTGTCGCCAGCGGCGCTGGCCGAGATCGCCAAGGCGGGCTTCGACCCGGTGTTTGGGGCGCGTCCGCTCAAGCGGGCCATCCAGCACCAGATCGAGAATCCGGTCGCCAAGCTGATCCTGGAAGGAAAGTTTGGGCCCAAGGACGTGATCCCGATCGACGTCGAGGGCGGCGCGCTGACCTTCGGTCGCGTGGTGCACTGAGCCCCGGGGGCCTCATGCAGGCCCCTGTTCCCACACACAGCCCGGGGAGCCGACGGTCTCCACCGGGCTGTGTGCCATCTGGGCCTGCCGTTGTGGGGTCAGATCGACCTGGGTCAGACCGAGCCAGGCGTTGCGCTGTTGTCGCTTGACCCGCAGCAGCGCTTCGTCGGCGATGTGCAGGCACTCGGGCCAGTCCAGCAGCTCCGGGCGGGTCGGGTCCGGTGGAAAGCAGCAGAAGCCGACGGAGCAGGTGCGCGCCAGCATGCCGCCGCCCGGCAGCAGGAACGGTGTGGTGGCCACCACGGCGCGCAGGCGCTCGGCCAGCACGGCGGCATGGCGGCGGTCCGTCTGCCGCGCCACCACCAGGAATTCTTCACCGCCCCAGCGGACCAGCAGGTCGGTGTCACGGAACACCAGGCGCAGGCGGTCGGCGATCTGCCGCAGCACGGCATCTCCCGCCGCATGGCCGTGCTGGTCATTGACCTGTTTGAAATGGTCGAGGTCGATCAGGAACAGCACCAGGTCGGCATCGTCCGGCAAGGGGCGGGGCACACCGGTGCGCTGGCGGCTGTCGTGTCGCCGGCGGCTCAGGCTGATTTCCTTCTGGATGTCTTCGGACAGGTGCTGTCGGTTGCGCAGGCCGGTGAGCGCATCGGTGCGGCTGGCCTGCTCCAGTTCGGCCGTGCGGCGGCGCACTTTGTCTTCCAGTTCGGCCTGGCGTTGGCGCAGCCGGGTGGTGCGCCACTGCAGCAGGGCAAACAACAAGGCCAGCGCGCCAGCCCCTTGCAGGGCGCGGCCCCACCAGCGTTCCCACCAGGCCTTGGGCACCCGCACCAGCAGGTCCAGGGTGCGGATTTCGCCCGGGCGCTCGGAGTCTTGGGCGAGGACCTGCAGCACATAGTTGCCGCCAGGCAGATGGCTGTAGCTGACCTGCTGGCTCAGGGTGCTGGCACGGTTCCAGGTCTTGTCCCAGCCTTTCAGTCGGTAGGCCAGCCGAAGGGTCGGCCGTGTCGGCCCGTTCAGCAGGGCGAAGCTGGCTTCGAGGGCTGGTGTTTCACGGGGGATGATGATCTGCCGCAGGGCTGTCACCGGTCGCCACACGTCATCGCCGAGCCGCAGCCCACTGAGGGTGATGGGGGGCAGGGGCTGGTCCATCGTGTGGCGCTCGGGGTGGATCACCAGCAGACCCTTGCTGCCGCCGATCAGCATGCGCCCATCGTGCAGCGCGGTCCGTGCGTAGAACCAGCCCGTGCCCTGGGTGGCGCCCTGGGCTTCGTCCAGCACCTCCATCTGGTCCGTGGCCGGGTCGTAGACATGCATGTGGGTCCAGAGGCGGCCGAGCGCGTCCTCCATCAGGTTGGCGCCGAAGGGCCGGCCGCTGCGGCCGTGGCGTTCGCTCACCGGGTCGAACTGGAGGCGGGCGGCCTGCCAGTCCTTGGCACGGTGCAGCCCCGCCATGGCCGTGTCCACCCAGAGCCGGTTCGCATGGTCGAACAGCAGCTCCAGCACCACCGGACTGGCCAGGCCATGGGCCGGATCCACGCGCACCGGCTCCAGCAGGGCCGCACCTTCGGGGCGGACGGTGAACAGGCCACGGTCCGAACCGACCCACAGCCGGCCGTCGGGGCCAGGGGTGAGGGCGTTGATTTCGCCTTCCGAGCGCTCTCCGGTGCTCAGGTGCAGGCGTTCCGGCGCGGCAGCCCGGCGGGGCCAGCGGTACAAGCCATCCAACGTGGCCAGCCAGAGCGTGTCATCCGCCTGGGCCCACAGACGCCGCACGAAGCCCAGGCCGTGGACGTGCCGCCAGAGCACCTGGCCCTGCCGGTCGAGCCGGTAGACCTGGCTGTCATTGGCCGCCCACAGGCCCTCGTCACCCGCCCGGGTCAAGGCGCTGATGGGCGAAGGGTCCGTGGGGCTGCCATCGGAGGGCAGGCGCACCTGACGGCGCACGCGCAAATCGGGCCCCAGTTGCAGCAACTGGCCTGTGTGGGGGGCCGCCCACACGGTGCCGTCAGGCTGTTCCAGCAGCGCCCGGAGATCCGGGTCGGCCAGCGGGCTGCGGGGATCGAGATCGGCGCCGCGGACCCAAAGACTCTGGTTGGTGGGGGCGTGGCGCAGCAAGCCCGTGCCGAAACCACCGACCCAGATGCGCCCTTGGGCATCGCGGGTGAGGCTGGATATTTCGTCGGCGGGCAGTCCCTCCAGGCGCCGCGGATCATGGGCCAGATGCTGGTGCAGCCCAAATGGGAGGGCAGGGTCGCCACGGGTGTAGATGCTGATGCCATTGCGGCGGCCGACCCAGACCTGGTGCTCATCCACCGGCAGAATGCTCGCGACGCTGCCGGCCGCGCGCTGCGCGGGCGGGCCGCCCTCCAGCCATTGGGCCGCGGCTCCCACCGGGGGCATCAGCAGCACGCCGCCGTGGCCCAGGCCAGCCCAGACCGCGCCGTCTCGGGCCTCGGCCAAGGCCGTGACCGGCCCGGGCCCGGGCCCCGCGGCCGGCCAGGCCACGGGTTCGAAGGAGGGGCCGCCATGGCGCAGGCGCTGGAGGCCCGTCCGGGTCCCGACCCACAGGGTGCCCTGGCGGTCGACCAGCAGGGCCCGGACGTGCGGATCCGGCAGTTGGCCGCGGCCCGGGCCGGTGGCATAGCGCTGCAGGCGAGGGTGGTGGGTGTCCAGGCTGGACAGTCCGCCACCATCCTGGCCGATCCACAACGTGCCTTCGCCGTCCAGCGCCAGGGCCACGATCGCGCTGCGCTGACCGGGGGCCGTGCTGGCGACGGTGGTTTGCACCTTGCCGCTGACGGGATCGAAGACCAGCAGCCCCTGGATCTCCGAGGCGATCCAGACCCGGCCATCCGGCCCGGCCTGCATGGCCCGCACCCAGCCGATGTTGCCGCCGTTGGGGCCGTTCCAGAGCGTGATGGGCTCGTAGCGTCGCCCGTCGTAGCGGATCAGCCCATCACCGCCGCCGATCCACAGAAACCCCTGGGCATCGACCTGCAGACAGGCCACCACATCGCGGGGAATGTCCTGTACCCCGATGCGTGCAAAGTGGGGGGTGTAGAGCGCTTCGTCCAATACCCCGTGGGGGTAGGGCTGGGCCAGCGCCGCCATGACCCATCCACCCACGCCCAACATCCCCAGCAGGCACCGCGCCAACTGCCTTCGCAGATGCCATCTCACCTTCTGTGTCCCTCCCTGTGGGCGCTGATTTTGTGCGGCCAGTATGACGCCAGTGAGCCACTTTGGCATCAGACAGACTGGGCATCGGGATGCCCGATAGCGCCACGCTGCGGGGCACAAGTTCGTAGAATCCCTCCTCGGTGTCATGTGACACTTTGATGAGTTGGACGGGTGATGACGAGCGAAAACCCGGTGGTGATCGTCGGGGCCGGATTGGGCGGCCTGACGGTGGCCCTGAACCTGGCTGAAAAAGGCCAGAAGGTGGTCGTGCTGGCCAAGCGCGATCTGGGCGAGGCGGCCACCGCCTGGGCCCAGGGGGGTATCGTGGGGGTGCTGGGGTCGGACGACAGCGTCGAATCCCATGTGCGCGACACCCAGGAGGCCGGTGCCGGTCTGGTCGATGAGCACACCGCGCGCTACATCGCCCAGAACAGCGCCCAGGCCATCGAGTGGCTGGTGGCGCAGGGAGTGCCGTTTTCACCGGATCCGGCCGGCCCGCTGGGGCTGCACCTGACCCGCGAAGGCGGCCATGCCGTGCGGCGCATCGCCCACGCGGCCGACGCCACCGGCAAGGCCATCCATGAAGCCCTGCTGGCGCGCGCACGCGCCCATCCGAACGTGGAACTGCGGGCGCGCTGGATGGCGGTCGACCTGATCACCAACCGGCACGTCAAGAAGTCCGATGGCAGTCCGCAATGCCATGGGGTGTACGCGCTGGACATTGACACTGGCAAGGTGGAGACGCTGGCGGCCCGGGCCGTGGTGCTGGCCACCGGCGGCGTCGGCAAGGTCTACCGCTACACCAGCAACCCTGAGACCTCGACCGGCGACGGCATTGCAATGGCCTGGCGGGCCGGCTGCCGGGTGGCGAACATGGAGTTCATCCAGTTCCACCCGACCTGCCTGTACCACCCGCAGGAGCGCAGCTTCCTGATCACCGAGGCACTGCGGGGCGAGGGCGGCTTGCTGCGCCTGCCCAACGTGCCCTCGACCGACGGTTCGCCCTGGGGCCTGCGCTTCATGCCCGAACACGACGCCCGGGCCGAACTGGCCCCGCGCGACATCGTGGCCCGGGCCATCGACTTCGAGATGAAGAAGCACGGCCTGGACCACGTGTGGCTGGACGCCACCCACCTGGGCGAGGCCTTCCTGAAGGAACACTTCCCGACCATCTACGCCCGCTGCCTGGAGCTGGGCATCGACATCGCGCGCCAGCCGATCCCGGTGGTGCCGGCCGCGCACTACACCTGCGGCGGTGTGGTGACCGACCTGGCCGGCCGCACCGACCTGCCGGGCTTGTACGCGGTGGGCGAGGCCACCTACACCGGCCTGCACGGCGCCAACCGGCTGGCCAGCAACTCGCTGCTGGAATGCGTGGTGCTGGGCCACAGCTGCGTGGACGCCATCCTGGAGGCTGCCGAGCCGGCGCTGCCCAAGCTGCCGGCCTGGGACGAAAGCCTGGTGGAGGATGCCGATGAGCAGGTGGTCATCGCCCACAACTGGGACGAGCTGCGCCTGCTGATGTGGAACTACGTCGGCATTGTGCGCACGACCCGTCGGCTGGAGCGGGCGCTGCACCGCATCAAGCTGCTCAAAGACGAGATCGACGACTACTACGCCAACTTCCGCGTCAGCCGCGACCTGCTGGAGCTGCGCAATCTGGTGGTGAGTGCCGAGCTGATCGTCCGCTCGGCCCTGATGCGGCACGAAAGCCGCGGCCTGCACTACAGCCGCGACTTCCCGCACACGCTGCCGGTCAGCTTCCCGACCGTGCTGACGCGCAAGGCCAGGAGCCGCTGAAGTCGTTCAGCGGCGGGCGCGCATCGCGTTGCGGGCCTGGACGAAGCCGATCGCGAATTCGACGGCTTCTTCCACCGACCGCTCCGACTCCGTGCGCTCCTGCTCGGTCTGGAAGAAGGCCAGATCCACGTCGTGGCGGATGTAGCGCGGCGGCAGCCGGTTCAGCGCCACGCAGGCGATGTCCGCCAGCGCGTCGTCGTTCTCCAGCAGGTGAGGGAAGTTCTGGGCCTGCTGCATGACCGTCGCGAAGACGGCCTTTTCGTACCAGTTGTGGATCGAGGCGATGTCCATGGGCGAGAGTCTGCCTTGTTCTGACCGACACCGGGCGTGAAAAAGGCCCGCCAGGGCGGGCCTTCATCGCGATGCGGGGCCGGTCTCAGGCCGTCAAGCGGTCCAGCACCCGCATCGAGTAGTCGGTGGCCACCACGTCCTTGGTGAGCTTGCCGATGGAAATGCGGTCCACCCCGGTGGCGGCGATGGCGCGCAGGCCGTCCAGCGTGACACCGCCGGAGGCTTCCAGCAGCGCCCGGCCGGCGGTCAGCGCCACGGCCTCGCGCATCATCTCCAGGCTGAAGTTGTCCAGCAGCACGCTGGTGGCGCCGTGGTCCAGCGCTTCCCGCAGCTGGGCCAGGCTCTCCACCTCGATCTGGATCTCCACCCCGGCGTTCAGCTCGGCGGCGGCCTTGAGCACCTGCGGGATGCCGCCCGCCGCGGCGATGTGGTTCTCCTTGATCAGGATGCCGTGCCACAGCGCCAGGCGCTGGTTCTGGCCGCCACCCACCCGCACCGCGTACTTCTGCGCCTGGCGCAGACCGGGCAGGGTCTTGCGGGTGTCCAGCACCGCGCAGCCGCGCGGGTTGGGGGAGGCGCCCTCGATCGCATCCACATGCCGGCGGGTGAGGCTGGCGGTGCCCGAGAGCAGCTGCAGGAAGTTCAGCGCCGGCCGCTCGGCCGAGAGCAGGGCGCGGGCATCGGCCTGGATCTCGCACACCGGCGTGTCGGCACGCATGCGATCCCCTTCGGCGTAGTGCCACTGCACCCTGGCGGCGGGGTCCAGGGCGTGCAGGCAGGCCTCGAACCAGTCGCGGCCACAGAGCACGGCGTCTTCGCGCACGGTGACGCGGGCCGCCACCCGGCGGCCGGCCGGCACCAAGAGGCCGGTCCAGTCGGCGCGGCCGATGTCTTCGAACAGCGCATCACGCACATTGCGCGCGCGGGCCTCTTCCAGGGTCTCGTCGTGGTCGTACATCGGGGGGGGGGGGGCTTGGGTTCAGGCGGCGCCGATGCCGCGGACCATGCCCTGCACCTTGGGTGCCAGGGCGGAGGGATGGGCGGCGACGAAGTCCAGCATGCGGGTGATGCAGTGCACCGCCTTGTCGCCGGTGGCGGGGTCGACGCTGATTTCACCCACGCCACGCTCCAGGCAGTCCACCACGCCCTGCAGGCCGTTCATGGCCATCCAGGGGCAGTGCGCGCAGCTCTTGCAGGTGGCGCTGTTGCCGGCGGTGGGGGCCTCGATCAGCACCTTGCCGGGCGCCAGCTGGCGCATGCGGTGCATGATCAGGTTGTCGGTGGCGACGATGTATTCCTTGGCGCTGCCGTGGATCACCGCATTGAGCATCTGCGAGGTGGAGCCCACCACGTCGGCCAGCTGCACCACGCTGCGCGGGGATTCGGGGTGCACCAGCACCAGCGCGTCGGGGTGCTGGGCCTTCAGCAGTTCCAGTTCCAGGCCCTTGAACTCGTCGTGCACGATGCAGGCGCCGTTCCACAGCAGCATGTCGGCGCCGGTCTCTTCCTGGATGTAGCGGCCCAGGTGGCGGTCCGGGGCCCAGAGAATCTTCTGGCCCTGTTCCTTCAGGTGGCGCACGATGGCCAGCGCGCAGGAGCTGGTCACCATCCAGTCGGCGCGGGCCTTCACCGCGGCGCTGGTGTTGGCATAAACGACGACCTGGCGGTCCGGGTGGGCGTCGCAGAAGGCGGCGAAGTCCTCGGGCGGGCAGCCCAGGTCCAGTGAGCAGGTGGCGTCCAGGTCGGGCATCAGCACCGTCTTGCCGGGCGAGAGGATCTTGGCCGATTCGCCCATGAAGCGCACGCCGGCCACCACCAGGGTCTGGGCGGCATGGTCTCGGCCGAAGCGGGCCATCTCCAGCGAGTCGGCGACGCAGCCGCCGGTCTCCAGGGCCAGGTCCTGCAGGTCACCATCCACGTAGTAGTGGGCCACCAGCACCGCGTTGCGGGCCTTCAGCAACTCGGCCGCGCGCTGCTTGAGGGCATCGCGCTGCGGCGGGGTCAGGGGGGCCGGGACCTTGGCCCAGGCATGGGCCGTGCAGCTGGCGCCGCTGGCGTCTTGGCGGGTGTAGTCGAACTGAACTTCGCTCATGGCGGGATTTTAGGTTCGTTGGTGTGCAGGGTTGGCGGGCAGGGCCTCTGGCTCAGGCGCGGGCCAGGAACTGCCCCGGGGGCTGGCCCACCATGCGCTTGACCATGGCGCCAAAGGCGCTGGGGCTGCGGTAGCCCAGCTCGGCCGCGATCAGGTGCATGGACTGGCCGCGTGCGGCCAGGGTCAGGGCCTGGGCCAGCAGCAACTGCTGGCGCCATTGACCGAAGGTGGTGCCGAGGTGCTCCCGAAACAAGCGGGCCAGGGTGCGCGGGCTGGCCGCGACCTCGCCGGCCCAGCCAGCCAGGTCGGCATGGCGCCCCGGCTGGGCCAGCATCTGTTCGCACAGGCGGCGCAGCCGCCGCTCGCCCGGCAGCGCCAGCCCCAGCGGCAGGGGGCGGGCATGGATCAGTTCATCGCGCACCAGCAGGGCCAGGGCCTGTTCGCGCGCCTCTTCCCCCGGCCGCAGGTGGGGCTGCTCGGACAGCACCGCCAGGGCCTGGACCAGCTCACGCAGCAGCGGGCTGACGGCCACCACCCGGCCCTCCCGCCAGGCGTCGCGTTCGCGGGGCGAGCTTGCCCCGAGCGGGCTGGCCGCGTCGCCCAGGTAGAGCGTGCGCAGTTCGACCCGTTCCACCGCGGTGACGGTGTGGATGCGCCCAGGCGGAATCCAGACCGCCTGCGACGGTGGCACCAGGTAGCTGGTGCCACTGCCGTCGGAGCGCAGCGTGCTGGCGCGCAGCGTGCCGTTGAGCGAGAAGACCAGCTGGGCCCAGTCGTGCTGGTGTGGCTGGATGTCGGCCTGCCGCGCCAGCGGCCGGGCCTTGGCGCGCAAGGGCCGGGCTGGCGTGGGCGCAAAGCGTTGGGGGTCCAGCGGGGGCAGGCTGGTCCGGCGGTCGGGGCGAGGCGGCTGGGCCATGAGCGAGGCTGGCTGGATTTCGACAGAAGTTGGCCCAGTATCGCCACTTTGCCGTGGCCGCGCTGACACCATGGCAGCCATGACCACCGCCACCCTGACCCCTGGCACCGCCCCGGGCCGCCCGGACACGCCGCACCAGGACATCCGCATCATTGGCCTGATCGGCCTGGCCCACGGCACCTCGCACTTCTTTCACCTGCTGCTGCCGCCGCTGTTCCCGGCCTTCATCCGGGAATTCGGTTTCAGCTATTCCGAACTGGGCCTGTTGGTCACGATCTTCTTCGTGGTCTCGGGCATCGGCCAGGCGCTGGCCGGCTTTCTGGTCGACCGTGTGGGCGCGCGGCCGGTGCTGTGGGCGGCGTTGAGCAGCTTCGTGGCCGCGTCGCTGGCCGCCGCCAATGCCCATGGCATGGTCGGGCTGGCGCTGGCGGCGATCTTCGCCGGCCTGGGCAATGCGCCGTTCCATCCGGTGGACTTCACCATCCTCAACAAGCGGGTGTCGCCGCGCCACCTGGGGCACGCCTTTTCCGTTCACGGCCTCACCGGCAACCTGGGCTGGGCGGCCGCACCGGTGTTCAGCATCGGCCTGGCCACGGCCTTCGGCAACTGGCGGGCCGCCTATGTGGGCATGGCGCTGGTGGCCCTGGGGGTGCTGGCGCTGGCGGTCTGGCAGCGGGCGCTGCTGGATGACCGCCTGCCGAGCGCGACCCCGGCGCGTGCCACCGCTGGGCCGGTGCAGCCCTCCGAGCACCCGCTGGCCTTTCTGCGTCTGCCGTCGGTGTGGCTGTGCTTTTCGTTCTTCTTCTTCACCACGGCCGCGCTGGCGGCGGTGCAGAGCTTTGCCAGCCCGGCG
>JAYSCA010000036.1:0-12007 GCA_041915165.1 Ideonella sp. | reverse complement strand
GGCGTCGGGGCGGCCGCTGGCGCCGCCGCGGGAAGGTGGTTGACGCGGGTGCGCTCGCGGCTGGCCATCACATGGTCGAACATGGCGCGCCCGGCCGCCTCCACGTCGCCCGCGGCGATGGCCTTGACGATCTGCCGGTGTTCCTTGGCGTAGATGGCCATGCTCTCGGGCGTCAGGTTCTGGCGCCGGAACAGCATCAGCTCCTTGGTCAGCTTGCGATAGACCGTGGTCAGCTTGGCATTGCCGGCCAGCGCCAGCAGGCGGTCATGGAAGGCCAGGTTGGCCTCGTGGAACAGCGCGGCGTCCTGGGCCTTGGCGGCCGCCTCCATCGTCTCGACGCCGCGGCGCAGCTCCTTCACCTGGGCCACGGGCAGGGTCTGCGCCAGCTTGCGGCCCACGTAGGCGTCCATCACCGCCCGCACCTCGAAGATGTCCAGCGCCTCCTCGACCGGGATCTCGCGCACGAACACGCCGCGGTTCTTCTCGGTGCGCACCAAGCCAGCCTCTTCCAGCATCCGGAAGGCCTCGCGCACCGGGCCGCGCGAGACGCCCAGCTCGTCGGCCAGCGCCGCCTCGGTCAGCTTGTCGCCGGCCTTCAACGTGCCGTCCAGGATCTTGCGCTCAATGGCGCCCTGCACCAGGTTGGCCAGGGAATTGCACTGAAGCTGGGCGATGGTCGGAGGGGCGGGCGGCGTCGCGTTCATGGCAGCGCCAGTGTAGACGAGCGGCAGATTGTCAACAATTGGCAATATGCGATGAGCAGAATGGGCTGGTCTTGAAATTGCTCAGGCACTTTCACGCGCTTGTCATGTCCTCGGGCCACAAGGGTGGTCTCTCAAAACTTTGGAGGTAGCGATGAAGTTCTGGAAATCGATGCTGGCCGGCCTGCTGGGCTCGGTGTTCGCCGTCGGGGCGATGGCCGAAAAGACCACCCTGACGGTCTACACCGCGCTGGAGACCGACCAGCTCAAGGCCTACCAAAAGGCTTTCAACGAGGTCAATCCGGACATCGACATCAAGTGGGTGCGTGACTCGACCGGCGTGATCACCGCCAAGCTGCTGGCCGAAAAGGCCAATCCGCAGGCCGACGTGGTCTGGGGCGTGGCCGCTTCCAGCCTGGCCCTGCTGGACATCAACGGCATGCTGGAGCCCTACGCGCCGCTGAACCTCGACGCGATCATGCCGCAGTACCGTGACAAGAAGACGCCGCCGGCCTGGTTCGGCATGGACGTCTTCGGCGCCACGATCTGCTTCAACACGGTCGAGGCCAAGAAGCGCGGCATCCCGGCGCCCACCAGCTGGAAGGACCTGACCAAGCCCATCTACAAGGGCCAGATCGTGATGCCCAACCCGGCGTCCTCGGGCACCGGCTACTTCGACGTGAACGCCTGGCTCAAGCTCTGGGGCGACGACAACGGCAAGGGCGGTGGCTGGAAGTACATGGACGCGCTGCACGAGAACATCGCCCAGTACACCCACTCCGGCTCCAAGCCCTGCAACATGGCCGCCACCGGTGAGTACGTGGCCGGCATCTCCTTCGAGTACCGCGGCTACACCAACAAGGCCAAGGGCGCGCCCATTGAGCTGATCTTCCCGAAGGAAGGCCTGGGCTGGGACCTGGAGGCCTTCGCGATCCACAAGGGCACCAAGCACCTGGCGGCGGCCAAGAAGCTGGCCGACTGGGCCTCGAGCAAGGATGCCATGGTTCTGTACGGCAAGAACTTCGCGATCACCGCGCAGCCGGGCGTGGCGCCCAAGCTGACCGGCATCCCGGCCGACTATGAGCAGCGCCTGGTCAAGCTGGACTTCACCGAGTCGGCCCGCAACCGTGCGCGCGTGCTGACCGAGTGGACCCAGCGCTACGACGCCAAGAGCGAAAAGAAGAAGTAAGCAAGCCACGGCCCTGCCGTGCGGGGCCTGTGGATGAGCGCGGGCGAAGAAGAAAGGTTTCGTGATGACGCAGGCTTCGGCCTATCTGACGCTGCAAGGCGTGGGCAAGCAGTTTGGCGCGTTCACCGCGCTGGAGGACATCGACCTGTCCATCCCGCGGGGGGAGTTCGTCTGCTTCCTGGGCCCGTCGGGCTGCGGCAAGACCACCTTGCTGCGCATCATCGCGGGCCTGGAGGCCCACAGCCGTGGCACGCTGGTGCAGGACGGGCGGGACATCTCCCGCCTGCCGCCGGCCCAGCGGGACTACGGCATCGTGTTCCAGTCCTACGCCCTCTTTCCCAACCTGAGCGTGGCCGACAACGTGGGCTACGGCCTGGTCAACCGGCGGCAGCCGCGGGCGCAGGTCACGGCCCGCGTCGACGAGCTGCTGGCGCTGGTGGGCCTGCCCGGCAGCGGGGCCAAGTTCCCGGCCCAGATGTCGGGCGGCCAGCAGCAGCGGGTGGCCTTGGCGCGGGCCCTGGCCACGTCGCCGGGGCTGCTGCTGCTGGATGAGCCGCTGTCCGCGCTGGACGCCATCGTGCGGGTGCGGCTGCGCGAGGAACTGCGCGCGCTGCAGCGCCGCCTGGGCGTGACGACCATCATGGTCACGCACGACCAGGAGGAGGCCCTGTCGGTGGCCGACCGCATCGTGGTGATGAACCAGGGCCGCATCGAGCAGGTCGGCACCCCGCTGCAGATCTACCGCGAGCCGGCCTCCGCCTTCGTGGCGGACTTCGTCGGCAAGGTCAACAAGCTGCCGGCGGTGGCCGAGGGCGAGCGCTGGTTCCGCTGCGGCGACTTCCGCTGGCAGTGCCCGCCGGGGCAGGGGGCGGACTACCGGGTGGGCACGCCGGTGTGGCTCTATCTGCGGCCCGAGGACCGCATCGTCGACGGCCTGGGGCCGGACCATCCCGCGGCCTGTGAAGGCCAGGTGCGCCAGGTCGAATTCCTGGGCGGCAACTGCCTGGCCGAGGTGGACCTGCCTGGCCTGCCGGCCCCGCTGCAACTGCAGTTCTCGCTCAACCAGATGGACGAGTACCAGGTGCGCGCGGGCGGAGCCCTGCGCTTTGCGCTGCGCACCGACCGGCTGCACGTCTTCCCGGCGGTCGCATGACGGGCGCGCGTTCTCTGCCTGCCGAGACCGGGGCAGTGGTGCTGCCGGCCCCGCCGGTGCTGCGCCTGCACTGGACCGACCGCCTGGCGCGGGCCGGCCTGCTGGGGCTGGCGCTGCTGCTGGGGCTGGGCCTGCTGGGCCCTTTGTTGGCGCTGCTGGCCCAGGCCTTCGCGCCGGGCGTGGTCGACGGCCAGCCCCAGAGCGTCTGGCAGCATGTCGCCGGCTACTTCGCCTCACCGGCGCTGCTCGACAGCCTCTGGAACAGCCTGTGGGTGTCGACCCTGGTCACGTTGATCGTGCTGCCGCTGGCCTTCACCTTCGCCTATGCGCTGACCCGCAGCGCGATGCCTTTCAAGGGCCTGTTCCGCACCCTGAGCCTGGTGCCGCTGCTGGCGCCCTCGCTGCTGTCGGCCATCTCGCTGATCTACTGGTTCGGCAACCAGGGCCTGGCCAAGGACCTCTGGCTGGCGCTGGGCTTCGACGGCATCTACGGCGCGCCGGGCATCGTGCTGGCCGAGTGCTTCGCCGTCTTCCCGCACACGCTGATGATCCTGGTGACCGCGTTGGCCCTGGCCGACGCGCGCCTGTACGAGGCCGCCGCCGCCCTGGGCACCTCGCGCTGGCGGGTCTTCTTCACCGTCACGCTGCCGGGAGCCAAGTACGGCCTGATCTCGGCCGCGCTGGTCACCTTCACCCTGGTCGTCACCGACTTCGGCGTGCCCAAGGTGGTGGGGGGCGACTTCAACGTGCTGGCCACCGATGTGTTCAAGCTGGTCATCGGCCAGCAGGACTTCCAGCGCGGCGCGGTGGTGGCCCTGCTGCTGCTGGCCCCGGCGCTGCTGACCTTCGGCATCGACCACTGGGTGCAGCGCCGCCAGACAGCCCAGCTGGGCGCGCGGGCCGTGGCCCTGGTGCCCCGGCGTTCGGCCGGTTTCGACACCCTGATGACCGCCTACTGCAGCCTGATCGCGCTGCTGATGCTGGCGATGGCCGGCATGGCGGTGTTCGCCTCCTTCGTGGCCTTCTGGCCCTACAACCTCACGCTGAGCCTGGACCACTACACCCTGGGCCTGGTGGATGCCGAGCTGGGCGATGCACTGATCAACAGCCTGAAGCTGGCCGCCGGCACCGCGCTGATCGGGCCGGTGGTGGTGTTCCTGGGCGCCTACCTGCTGGAAAAGACGCCCGGCTGGGCGGCGCTGCGCCCGCTGCTGCGCCTGCTGGCCATGCTGCCGATGGCAGTGCCCGGCCTGGTGCTGGGCCTGGGCTACATCTTCTTCTTCAATGCGCCGGCCAACCCGCTGCACGGCCTCTACCAGACCGGGGCCCTGCTGGTGCTGTGCACCGTGGTGCACTTCTACACCACCGGCCACCTGACGCTGGTGACCGCGCTGAAAGCGCTGGACCCGGAGTTCGAGGCAGTGTCGGCCTCGCTGAAGGTGCCGTTCACCACCACGCTGCGCCGGGTCACGCTGCCCATCTGCCTGCCGGCGCTGATCGACGTCTCGCGCTACTTCTTCGTCAACGCGATGACGACGATCTCGGCCGTGGTCTTCCTCTACACGCCCGACACCAAGTTGGCCTCGGTGGCGATCCTGAACCTGGACGAGGCCGGCGACATCGGCCCGGCCGCGGCGATGGCGGTGCTGATCATGGCCAGCTCCCTCACCGTCAATGGGCTCTACCTGGCGCTGGGCGCCTGGGCCCAGCGCCGCACCCAGGCTTGGCGCCAGCCCGCCCGCTGAGGCGCGAGGCGTCTGCCTGTTTCCTCTCGACCTGAACGAACGACTTTCACCATGGACCGCGACAACATCCTCCTCACCCCGGGCCCGCTGACCACCACGCTGCGCACCAAGCTGGCCATGCTGAAGGACTGGGGCTCCTGGGACGCCGACTTCAACGCGCTGACCGCCCGCGTGCGCCGCGGCCTGCTGGGCGTGCTGCACGCCCAGGACAGCCACGTCGTCGTGCCGCTGCAGGGCAGCGGCACCTTCAGCGTGGAGGCCGCGGTGGCCACCGTGGTGCCGCGCGACGGCCACCTGCTGGTGCTGGACAACGGTGCCTACTGCAAGCGCATGGGCAAGCTGGCCACGCTGATGGGCCGGCGCACCACGGTCCTGCCCCTGCCCGAGCACCTGCCGGTGGACCCGGCTGTGCTGGAGCAGCGGCTGCAGGCCGACCCCAGCATCACCCACGTGGGCATGATCCACTGCGAGACCGGCACCGGCATCGTCAACCCGCTGGCCGCCGTCAGCGAGATCTGCCAGCGCCTGGGCCGGGGCCTGATCGTCGACGCGATGAGCTCGTTTGCCGCGCTGCCCATCGACGCCCGCACGCTGCAGTTCGACGCGCTGATCGCCGCCAGCGGCAAGTGCCTGGAGGGCGTGCCCGGCATGGGCTTTGTGTTCCTGCGCCGCGCCATCCTGGACGGCTGCGCCGGCCGCAGCCACTCGCTGGCGATGGACCTGCACGATCAGCACAGCTACATGGAGCGTACCGGCCAGTGGCGCTTCACGCCGCCCACCCACGTGGTGGCCGCGCTGGCCTGCGCGCTGGACCAGTACGAGGAGGAGGGCGGCCAGCCCGCCCGCCTGGCCCGCTACACCGCCAACTTCGACACCCTGGTGGCTGGCATGGCGGCCTTGGGCTTCCGGCCTTTCCTGGCGCCCGAGCACCTCTCGCCCATCATCGTCACCTTCCATGCGCCGGCCGACGCGCGCTATGACTTCCAGGCCTTCTACGCCGGCGCCAAGGCGCATGGCTTCATGCTCTATCCGGGCAAGCTGACCGAGGTCGAGACCTTCCGCGTCGGCTGCATCGGCGCCATCGGGCCCAAGGAGATGCAGCAGGCCGTGGACGCCGTGGCCCACACGCTGGCCGGCATGGGCCTGCAGCGCGCCGACTGAGCCCGCGCATGAGCCCGACCCTGGCCCTGTTCGACCTGGACCACACCCTGCTGTCAGGGGACAGCGACCTGCTGTGGTGCGACTTTCTGGTGGGCCGCGGGCTGCTCGGGCCCGACTTTGCCGCCCGCAACCAAGCCCTGGCCGAGGCCTACCAGGCCGGCACGGTCGGGGCGGTCGAGTTCTGCGCCTTCTACGCCGGCACGCTGGCCGGCCGCAGCCCGGCCGAGTGGCAGCCGCTGCGGCAGGCCTTTCTGGACGAGGTGCTGCGGCCGCGCCTGCCGGCGTCGGCCCGGGCCCTGGTGGCACAGCACCGCACCCAGGGCCACCGTCTGCTGCTGACCAGCGCCACCAACCGGGTGCTGGTCGAGCCCAGCGCGGCCGAGCTGGGCTTTGCCGAGCTGCTGGCCACCGAGCTCGCGGTCGACGCCGAAGGGCGATTCACCGGCGCGCTGCGCGGCACGCCCAACATGCGCGAGGGCAAGGTCAGCCGCTTGCGGGCCTGGCTGGTCGGCCAGGGCCTGGCGCCCGAAGCGGCGCTGGCGCAGGCCTGGTTCTACAGCGATTCGATCAACGACCTGCCGCTGCTGGCGGCCGTGGGCCACCCGGTGGCGGTGGACCCCGACGCCCGGCTGGCCCATGAGGCGCGCCTGCGCGGCTGGCCGGTGCTGCGGCTGGACCGCGCGGCCGACGCGTCGGCCTGACCGGCTTTCTTTCTCTTCTTTCCTGCGAGGCCCTTCCGATGCACACTCCCGCCACCTCCCTGACCGCCGTGGTCTTCGACTGGGCTGGCACCATCCTGGACTTCGGTTCACGCGCCCCGATGGGCGCCTTCGTGCGCCTGTTCGAACAATTCGGCGTCACCCTGACCATCGACGAGGCCCGCGGCCCGATGGGCATGGCCAAATGGGACCACATCCGCGCGCTGGGCAACCTGCCCTCGGTCGAGCGCCAATGGCAGGCCCTGCACGGCCGGCCGGTCACCGATGCCGACGTGGACCGGCTCTACGAGGTCTTCACGCCGATGAACGCGGCGGTGATTCCCGACTTCGCCGACATCATCCCCGGCGCCCTGGAGACGGTCGCCGCGCTGCGCGCCCGTGGCCTGAAGATCGGCTCCACCACCGGCTACAACCGGCCCATCATGGAGGTCGTCACCCGCTTGGCCACCGCGGCCGGCTACACCCCGGACAACCTGGTCTGCGCCGGGGATCTGGCCGCCGGCCGGCCCACGCCGCTGATGATGTACCGCTGCTTTGCCGACCTGGGCGTCTGGCCGCCGCACACGGTGGTGAAGGTGGACGACACCGGCGTCGGCCTGGCCGAGGGGCTGAACGCCGGCGCCTGGACCGTCGGCGTGGCCGTCAGCGGCAATGCGGTCGGCCTGTCGCGGGCCGAGTGGGAGGCCTTGCCGGCGACCGCGCAGCAGACCCTGCGCGAGAAGGCCAGCGCCCAGCTGAAAGCCGAGGGCGCCCACTACGTGATCGACAGCGTGGCAGACCTGTTGCCGGTGCTGGACGACATCGAGGCCCGACTGGCCCGTGGCGAGCGGCCCTGAACCATTGCCTTGCGGGGAGGCCACTGCCGGAGGCGGGGCCAGTCATCCCGTGAACATGCGGTGACGGCCGGCCGGCCATCGGCTAAGGTGGCGGCATGGACATCCAAGGCCTGATGCAGCGCGTGCGCGCGCTTGATCCCTCGGTGCTGGACTCGCCGCCCACCGCACGGCAGGTGCAGCTGTTGCGCGCCGCTCTGCAGGCCGTGCGCGAGGCTGCTCTGGCGGCCGAGCCCGGCGCCCCGCAGCCGGTGCCCGGGCTGGGCGTGTTCCGCCACCGGCCCGCGCCGGCCAACGCGCCCGAGGCCAAGGCCGGGCAGCGGGTGCTGTTCGTGCCGGACGACCTTCCCTCGCTGCAGGAGGCGACGGCCACGCGCTGGCGGGCGGCCCTGTGCCAGCCCGAAGTGCCGCTGCTGGACCCGCAGGGCCGCTTCGTGGTGCTGTTCTCGCCCAAGTCGGCCTGTTCCAGCGTGGTGATCTGGTTCTTCCATCAGCTGGGGCTGGCCGACGAGGCCCGGGCCTATGGCGAGTGGCCGCACGAGTACCGCCTCAAGCGTTTCTACAAGCGCGAGGACTACCTGGCGGCGCGGGCCAGCAGCCGGCCGGAGCAGGTCCAGGTGCTGAAGGTGGTGCGCGACCCGCTGCGCCGGGCGGTGTCGAGCTTCCGCCACGCGCTGGGGTTGGGCTATGCCAATGCGGCCATCCGACAGGCCCTCGGCATCGATGTCGAGACCCAGGGGCTGTCGTTCCGCCAGTTCATCGACTTCCTGGAAACCGAGAACCTGGCCACCTGTGATCCGCACCACCGCCGGCAGTGGCATCCGCTGGAGGCCGTGCGCGCGCCGGACCAGCTCATCAACATCGACCGCGGCGACCTGTTTGCGGGGCTGAACGCCTTCGAGGCCCGGCTGGGCCTGCCGGCGACCGATTTCACCCAACTGCATTGGCTGCACGAGCTGCAGGCCACCCGCGTGCCGGAAGCGATGGACGGGCAGATCGATGCGCTTTACAGCCTGCCGCTCACGGTGGAGCAGGCCCGGCAAGGCCCCTGGCCGGACCAGCTGCTGGCGGCCGATGCCCGCCAGCGCCTGGAGCACCTGTACGGGCGGGACATCGCGCTCTACGCTTAAGCCAGCTTGAAGGCCGAGACGGCCTGCAGCAGCTGCTGCGTCTGCGTCTGCAGGCTGGCGGCGGCCGCGGCCGTCTGTTCCACCAGCGCGGCGTTCTGCTGGGTGGCCTGGTCCATTTCCCGCATGGCCTGACCGGCGTCGCTCACGCCGGCGCTCTGCTGCTGGCTGGCCTCGCTGATCTCGCCGACCATGTCGTTGACGCGGCGGATCGAGTCGACCACGCCCTGCATGGTCTGCCCCGCTTCGCCGGCCAGCGCATTGCCCTGGGCGACCCGCTGCACGCTGGCGTCGATCAGGCCCTTGATCTCGCGCGCGGCCTCGGCGCTGCGCTGGGCCAGGGTGCGCACCTCGCCGGCCACCACCGCAAAGCCGCGGCCCTGCTCGCCGGCGCGGGCCGCCTCGACCGCTGCGTTCAGCGCCAGGATGTTGGTCTGGAAGGCAATGCCATCGATCACGCCGATGATGTCGGCCATCTTCTGGCTGGCCTGGTGGATGTCCTGCATCGTGGCCACCACGTTCTCGACCACGCCGCCCCCTTGCTGCGCCACCGCGCTGGCGGCCTGGGCCAGCTGGCTGGCCTGGGCGGCGTTGGAGGCGCTGTGCCGCACGGTCTCGGTGATCTCGTCCATCGTCGAGGCGGTGCGCTGCAGGTGGGCCGCGGTGGTCTCGGTGCGCTGCGACAGGTCGGTGTTGCCGCTGGCGATCTCGCGGCTGGCGGTGGCGATGGCTTCGCTGGCCTGCTGCACCTCGTGCAAGCGGCTGGCCACGCTGTTGCGCACGGTTTCCAGGCTGTTGAGCAGCTGTCCGACCTCGTCCTGGCCGCCCGGCGCCAGCGGGTGGCTGAAGTCGCCCTCGGCGAGGTTCTTCAGGTCGGCCTGGAGCTCGGCCAGGGGCCGCCCGATGAAGCGGCGGGTGGCCCAGACCATGGCGCCGGCCGCCAGCAGCAGCCCGATGAGCAGCATGCCCCACAGTGACAGCAGGTCGTTGCGGCTGGCCGCCATCATCGTGGCTTCGGGCTCTTCGACAATGACGGCCCACTGCCACTGGGGTTGCCAGGTCCAGGTCACGTGGCGGGCCACGCCCGCCTGGCCGGCGGCCGTGGCCTGGCGCCAGGCGGGCAGCGTGCCGCTGCGTTCTCCCGCGGCCACCGCCTTCTGCAGGGTGGTCAGCAGTGGCGCGTCCTTGGCCAGGGTCTGCTGTGCCGCCAGACCGAACACCGCCCCCAGGGTGGCGCCGTTGCGCAGGTCCAGGGCATAGGTCTGGATCTGCCCGCTGCGGGCCTGCACGAACGCGTCCCGGAGCAGCTTGAGGTGCACGCTCAGATCCGAGCCGTTGAAGATGATGCCGATGGTCTGCTGGCCCTGCCGGACCGGTTCGTAATGGCCCATGTAGGCGTGGCCGAACAGGATGGCCATGCCGGTGTAGGGCTTGCCCTCGTTCATCAGGGCCCAGGCGGGGTGCTGCTTGCCCAGCAAGGAGCCGACGGCGCGGCTGCCGTCTTCCTTCTTCAGGCTGGTGACCAGGCGCCGGTAATCGTCACCATCGCGCACGAAGACGGTGGCCGCGCCATCGGCGGACTTGGCATAGGCGTCCACCGCGTTGTAGTCGTCGTCCAACGGGATGCCCCCCATCAGCAGGGTGGCGCGGCCCTCCGTCTCGCCGGGGGAGAGCAGCTCCGGGGGCAGACGGTCGCGCAGCGTGGCGGCACTGCGGACAGCCCCCTCGGACCCGCTGACGTTGATCTCCTCGATCGTGTGGGCCAGCGAGGCCGAGGTGCTCAGCAGCGCATCGGAGTTGGCCTCGTACTCGCGCTGCCACATGCGCAGCGAGAAGGCCAGCAGCAGCAGCAGCAGGACCCCGGCACCGACCCCCGCGCTGAGCAGGATCTTGGTACTGACACGCCACTGGGCGTGGACGAGAGACGGTAACTTCATGGCTTCTCGAGTCTGAAATCAGTGACCTCCGCCGGCGTCGTTACCGGCGGACCAACTCGGGTTATCGGCGAAAACCCTGAGTCGTGAAGCCCAAAAAAGCGACAGGGGGTCGCGGGCTCAGCCCTCGAACAGCTCGCCGTCCCGTCCCGGGGGCGTCAGCCCCAGGTGGCGCCAGGCCAGCAGCGTGGCCACCCGGCCGCGCGGGGTGCGCTGCAAAAAGCCCTGCTGGATCAGGTAGGGCTCGATCACGTCCTCGATGGTGTCGGGCTCCTCGCCGATCGCGGCGGCCACGTTGTCCAGGCCCACCGGGCCACCGTCGAAGCGCTGCACCACCGCCTCCAGCAGCTTGCGGTCCATCAGGTCGAAGCCCACCGGGTCCACGTCCAGCATCTTCAGCGCGGCGTCCGCCATCGCGCGGGTGATGCGGCCGGTGCCCTTCACGTCGGCGTAGTCGCGCACCCGGCGCAGCAGCCGGTTGGCGATGCGGGGCGTGCCGCGGCTGCGGCGGGCGATCTCCGTCGCGCCTTCCGGGTCGATCGGGGCGTTCAGCAGGCCGGCCGAGCGGGTGACGATGCGCGCCAGCTCCTCGGCGGTGTAGAACTCCAGCCGCGCGACGATGCCGAAGCGGTCGCGCAGCGGGTTGGTCAGCATGCCGGCGCGGGTGGTGGCGCCCACCAGCGTGAAGGGCTGCAGGTCCAGCTTGATCGAGCGGGCGGCCGGGCCTTCGCCGATCATGATGTCGATCTGGTAGTCCTCCAGCGCCGGGTAGAGGATTTCCTCGACCACCGGCGAGAGGCGGTGGATCTCGTCGATGAAGAGCACATCGTTCTTCTCGAGGTTGGTCAGGATGGCGGCCAGGTCCTTGGGCTTTTCCAGCACCGGGCCGCTGGTCTGGCGCAGGTTCACGCCCAGTTCGCCGGCGATGATGTGCGACAGCGTGGTCTTGCCCAGGCCCGGCGGGCCGAACAGCAGCACATGGTCCAGCGCCTCGCTGCGCTTCTTGGCCGCGCCGATGAAGATCTCCAGCTGCTCGCGGGCCTTGGTCTGGCCGACGTATTCCTCCAGGGCCTTGGGGCGCAGGGCCCGCTCCAGGGCTTCTTCCTGGGGCGTGGCGGTGTCGGCGGTGACCACCCGGGCCACGCGGGGCGGGGGGCTGCCGAAGTCGTCGGTCTGGATGGACATACAGTCATTATCCCTGGCGCGTCCGGGCTGACCAAGCGCAATGTGCCGCGGCCGGGCAGCTGACTAGAATCAAGCCACGATGCTGAGTCTGTTGCGTCACCGTTGCCGTCGCCTGTCCTGGGTCGCGTTCTTCGCGATCTTCGGCTTGGTGTTCGCGCCGACGATCTCGCACGCCGTCGCCCTGGCCACCACCGGCGGGGCGTGGACCGACATCTGCTCGGCCGACACCCCGGCGGCGGGCGCCGCCGATGCCGGCGGCA
>JAYSCA010000035.1:0-12458 GCA_041915165.1 Ideonella sp. | reverse complement strand
GCGATCTTCGGCTTGGTGTTCGCGCCGACGATCTCGCACGCCGTCGCCCTGGCCACCACCGGCGGGGCGTGGACCGACATCTGCTCGGCCGACACCCCGGCGGCGGGCGCCGCCGATGCCGGCGGCAGCCACCTGCCGGTGACGGGGGATCACTTCCAGCATTGCCCGCTGTGCGGGCTGGGCGCCAGCCCGCTGCTGCCGCCGACGCTGGCCACCCTGGCCGTGCCGTCCGGCCTGCGCGCCGGCCCGCCGCCGCTGTTCGGCCAGTCGCCCCGGCCGCTGTTCAGCTGGGCCACGGCCCAGCCGCGGGCCCCGCCGCTCCTCGCCTGAACCGTGCCGGGCGCAAGCCCGGTGGCCGCTGCGCGGTCGCCCGCCGATCGGTGGGCCGCGCACCCCATGTTCTCTTCGACGAGCGAGGGCGACATGCCTCACACCCTGTCCTGTGCCTGGAATGCCGACGCATCCGAGGCCTGTTTTTCCATCTCCGAACTGGCGACCGGCGACGTGCTGGCCGCGCCGGGCGCGCCCGGCCCGCTCTGGCGCCTGAAGAGCGGTGCCTTGCGGCTGGACCGGCCGGATCCGAGCGATCCGGCGGGCGGGTTGTTCATGCAGCTGGTCCTGCCGGGCGACCTGGTCGGCCTGGAAGGCCTGGCCGGCGAGACGGCGGCCTACCGCGTGCGGGCCATCGTGCCCAGCCGGGTCCAGCGCCTGCCGGCCGGCAGCGTGGCCGAGCGCCTGCACTGGATGGCCGAGGGGCTGCTGCAGCAGCAGCGCCGGGGCGAGGATCTGGTGCTGCTGCGCAGCGGCTCGGCCCAGGACCGCTTCAAGCAGCTGCTGTTGCTGCTGGCGCCCGAAACCGCCGAACCGGCGGATGACGTCAGCGCCTGGGACCTGCCCACCCTCAAGGACATGGCTGCCATCATCGACACCGCGCCCGAGACGGTGTCGCGCATCCTCAGCAGCCTGCGCCGCACCCATTTGCTCGATGGCCGCCAGCGCCAGACCGCCCGTTTCAGCCCGGCCCGCCTGCGCGAGGTGACCTGGCCGACCGGCATGACCCGCACCGACCGCGAGACCCTGCGTCAGCGGGCGTCCGGTGGCCTGCCCAGCGCCGCTTGGGCGGCCTGAGCCCCTTGTTTCTTTTCCCCTGCCAACCTCAGAAGGACCTTCCCATGACCTCTTTCCGTTCCTCCCGCTGGCTGAAGGCGACCGCGCTGGTCGCGCTGAACCTGGCTGGCGTCAGCCTGGCCCTGGCCCAGACCACCGTCACCGAGCCCTGGGTGCGCGGCACCGTGGCCACGCAGAAGAGCACCGGCGCCTTCATGCGCATCACCTCCGCCCAGGGCGGCACCTTGGTGAGCGCCAGTTCGCCGGTGGCCGGCGTGGTGCAGGTGCACGAGATGAAGATGGACGGCGGCGTGATGAAGATGGGCGCGGTCGACGCGCTGCCGCTGCCGGCAGGCCAGGCCGTCGAGCTCAAGCCGGGCGGCTACCACGTGATGCTGATGGACCTGAAGCAGCCGCTCAAAGCCGGTGACACCGTGCCGCTGACCCTGACCGTCAAGGGCAAGGACGGCAAGACCGAGACCGTGGAGGTCAAGGCCCCGGTGCGGGCCCTGGGCGCGCCGGCCGGCATGCCGATGGGCGGTGCCTCGGGCGCCATGCCCATGCATGACCACATGCACATGCAGGGGCAGTGAGCCTTACCCCAAGGCCTTGAGCGCGAGCTTGATGCCTTCGGACACGCCGACGTCGGCCGGCAGCTTCTTGAGCGCCAGGCCGGCGTCCTTCTCGCTGTAGCCCAGCGCCACCAGGGCCTGGACGATGTCGGCCTGGGCGTCGCTGGCCACGCTGGCGCCGGCTGGCAGCCCCAGGTCCGGGCCCAGCTTGCCCTTCAATTCCAGCAGCAGGCGCTCGGCCGTCTTCTTGCCGATGCCCGGCACCTTCTGCAGCCGGGCGCCTTCCTGGCGCGCGACGGCACCCGACAGATCGCCCACCGACATGCCCGAGAGCACCGCCAGCGCGGTGCGTGGGCCGATGCCGCTGATCTTCACCAGTTCGCGGAAGGTCTGGCGTTCTTCGGCGCTGAGAAAACCGTAGAGCAATTGGGCGTCTTCGCGCACGACGAAGTGGGTCAGCAGCGTGACCTTCTCGCCCAGCCCGGGCAGGTTGAAAAACGTGCTCATCGGGACGTCGACCTCGTAGCCCACGCCGCCGACGTCGATGAGCACCTGGGGCGGGGCCTTTTCCGCCACGATGCCAGTGAGGCGTCCGATCATGGCGCGGGATTATCGTTTGCCGGACAATCCCAGCCCGACCCCCGATTGCGCCCATGCTGCTGCGACACACTTTTTCCCCGTTGGACAACACCCGCCTGTCGCACCTGTGCGGCCCGCTGGACGAGCACCTGCGCCTGGTGGAGGCGGTGCTGCCGGTGACGATCACCCGCCGCCAGGGCGCCTTCCGCATCGAGGGCGCCAAGCGCGATGCCGAGAAGACCCTGGGCCTGCTGGAGTCGCTCTACGAGCGGGCCAAGAAGCCCATCAGCGCCGAGACCTTCCAGCTGGCGCTGGACGATGTGCGCCGCGGTGACGCGCCGGCCCGGGCCCCGTCGGCCGACGGCGGCGACATCGTGCTGCACACCCGGCGCGCCGACCTGACCGGCCGCACGCCCAACCAGATCCAGTACCTGCAGCACATCCTGGCGCACGACATCAGCTTCGGCATCGGCCCGGCCGGCACCGGCAAGACCTTTCTGGCGGTGGCCTGCGCGGTGGACGCGCTGGAGCGCAGCACGGTGCAGCGCATCATCCTGACCCGCCCGGCGGTGGAGGCCGGCGAGCGCCTGGGCTTTCTACCGGGCGACCTGACGCAGAAGGTGGACCCGTACCTGCGCCCGCTCTACGACGCGCTGTACGACCTGATGGGCTTCGACCGCGTGACCAAGGCCTTCGAGCGTGGCACGCTGGAGATCGCCCCGCTGGCCTTCATGCGCGGGCGCACGCTCAACCACGCCTTCGTCATCCTGGACGAGGCGCAGAACACCACGCCCGAGCAGATGAAGATGTTCCTGACCCGCATCGGCTTTGGCGCCAAGGCGGTCATCACCGGCGACATCAGCCAGATCGACCTGCCGCGCGGCATGCCCAGCGGCCTGGTGGACGCGGCCCAGGTGCTCAAGAACGTCAAGGGCATCGCGATGACCCGCTTCACTGCGGCCGACGTGGTGCGCCACCCGCTGGTGGCCCGCATCGTCGAGGCCTACGACGCGCAACAGGCCCAGCGTGAACAGCTGAACACGGCCGAGCGCCGCTGACCCCCCTTCTTTGCCAGACCCCATGCCCGCACCTCTGCCCCCGCTCAGCCTGTCCCTGCAATTCGCCGACGCCCGCCACCGCGACCAACTGCCGCGCCACCGGGTGATCCGCTGCATCCGCCATGCGCTGGACCTGCCGGCCGAGATGACCGTGCGCATCGTCGATGCCGACGAAGGCCAGGCCCTCAACCGCGAGTACCGCGGCAAGGACTACGCCACCAATGTGCTGACCTTCGACTACGCGCAGGAGCCGCAGGTCATGGCCGATCTGGTGCTGTGTGCGCCGGTGGTGGCGAAGGAAGCGCGCGAGCTGCGCATTCCGGTGGCTGATCACTACGCTCATCTGCTGGTGCACGGTACCCTGCACGCCCAGGGCTGGGACCATGAGACCAGCGAGGCCGACGCCGAAGCCATGGAAGCCCGCGAGACCGAGATCCTGCTGGGCCTGGGCCTGAAGGACCCGTACCGCAAGCGCCGCGGCGCCTGAGCGCCGGCTGCCGCCGCGGTCTCAGTCCAGCGATGGGCGCGTGCCCAGGTAGCGCTTGCGCCAGAACAGGCCGCCCAGCCCCAGGGCGGTGGCCACCATCACGCCCACCGCGATCCAGAAGCCGTCCTGCTTGTGGATCAGCGGCAGCGCCTCGAAGTTCATGCCGAAGATGCCAGTGATCAGGTTCAGCGGCAGGAAGATGGCGGTCAGCACGGTGAGCGTGCGCATGATGTCGTTGGTGCGCTGACCGACGGCAGAGAAGTGCATCTGCAGCCCGGCCTCCAGGGTCTGGTCCAGCCGCCGCACATGGGTCAGCACCCGCTCGATGTGTTCCAGCAGGTCCCTGGAGCGGACCCGCAGCAGCTCGCGTTCGCGCTGGGCCGTGGGGCTGCCCGGATCAGGCCATTCGTCCAGCGCATCGATCCACTCCTGGATGGCGCTGCGCTGGTCCTCGCTGCTGTCCTCCAGCCGGTGCAGGGCCTCGCGCGACTGCAGGATGATGTGCCAGGCGCCAAACCGGCTGCGCGGGCGCAGCAGCTCGGTCTGCAAGGCCGCGAAATGCCGGGTCAGCACGCGGCGCAGTTCCAGGTAGCTGTCCACCATGTGGTTGACCATGCGCAGCATCTGCTCGGCCGGGCTGGTGGGCAGGCGGCCGCTGCCGCGCAGGTCGGTCTCGCGCGACTGCTGCGAGAGCCGTTGCGCGAAATACTCGCGCACCAGACAGTCCTCCGGGTGCACCGTGACCAGCACCCGGTCGAACACGGCGAAGCCGACCGGGCTGGTGTCGATCGCGCTGGCCGGCAAGGCGGTCAGCGGTCCGGGGGCGGTGGTCTCGTCGGGGCTCGCCGGGCCCGGGCCGCCATTCGTCCCGCTGGCGGCGGCCAGCCGGCGGAACACCAGCAGGTCGTACCAGGAGGTGTCCTCGTAGTGCGAGGGCAGCTGCGGGTTGAGCAGGTCGCTCAGGTGCAGGTCCACCAGGCCGGCACCGGCCCAGTGCTGCAGGTGGCGCTGCAGCATCGGGATGGCGTCGGGCAAGGTGCGTCGGCTGAAGCTCAGCCACAGATAGCCGTTGGCGGGCAGGGACGGCGGCGGCTCAGGCAGCACCGCCGTGTGCTCGGCCGTGATGTGGAGAATCCGCATCCGGCGGGCTGTCAGCCTTGCGCGCGCAGCAGGCGTGCAGCGTCCAGGGCGAAGTAGGTGAGCACGCCGTCGGCCCCGGCGCGCTTGAAGGCGATCAGCGATTCCATCATCACCTTGTCGTGGTCCAGCCAGCCGTTCTGGGCGGCGGCCTTGATCATCGCGTACTCGCCGCTGACCTGGTAGGCGAAGGTCGGCACGTGGAATTCCTGCTTCACGCGCCAGAGCACGTCCAGGTAGGGCAGGCCGGGTTTGACCATCACCATGTCGGCGCCCTCGGCGATGTCCAGCGCCACCTCGCGCAGGGCCTCATCGCCATTGGCCGGGTCCATCTGGTAGGTGTACTTGTCGGACTTGCCCAGGTTGTTGGCGCTGCCCAGTGCATCGCGGAAGGGGCCGTAGAAGGCCGAGGCGTACTTGGCCGAGTAGGCCATGATGCGGGTGTGGATGTAGCCGCCGGCCTCCAGCGCGTTGCGGATCGCGCCGACCCGGCCGTCCATCATGTCCGAGGGCGAGATGATGTCCACGCCAGCGGCGGCATGCGACAGCGACTGCTTGACCAGCGCCTCGACGGTGATGTCGTTCTGCACATAGCCGTTCGGGTCGATGATGCCGTCCTGGCCGTGCACGGTGTACGGGTCCAGCGCGACGTCGGTCATCACGCCCAGCTCGGGCAGGCGGGCCTTGAGGGCGCGCACGGCGCGCTGGGCCAGGCCGTCGGGGTTCCAGGCCTCGGCCGCGTCCAGGCTCTTGGCCGCGGGGTTGATGACCGGGAAGATGTCCAGCGCCGGCACACCCAGCTCCAGGGCCTCTTCCCCCACCTTCAGCAGCTCGTCGATGGACAGGCGCTCCACGCCGGGCATCGAGGCCACCGGCGCGCGGCCGGGCTGGTCGTGCACGAACACCGGCAGGATGAAGTCGGCCGGGCTCAGGCGATGCTCGCGCACCATGGCGCGGCTGAAGGCATCGCGGCGCAGGCGACGGGGACGGTGGGCGGGGAACAGGGGGAGCGTCACAGTGATCCTTCGGCGCGTCGTGGGCCTCTCGGAGAAGGCCGCATCCAGCGCGCGCAAATGTGAGATTTTGCTGACAAAAACCCGAGGGCATCGGCCAGGGAGGGTGTTACGATCTGTATTGAGCGCAGCCTCCGGGTTGCGTTCCCTGCTTTTCCTCCCTGAGCAGGTGCCTTCACGTGATGACAGCGTCAAGGCTTTCCAGCCCCGGTCAGTTTGGCCGGGGCTCTTTTCTTTCCGGCCCCCATTTTGCGACGGCCGGCGAGGCCCGGACCATAATCTCCGGCATGAGCAACCTCTACCTGTGGGTCAAGGCCCTCCACATCGTCTTCGTGGCGAGCTGGTTTGCCGGTCTGTTCTACCTGCCGCGCATCCTGGTCAATCTGGCCATGGTGCCGCAGGACAGCCATGCCGAGCGCGAGCGCCTGCTGCTGATGGGGCACAAGCTCTACCGCTTCGCCACGCTGCTGGCGGTGCCGGCCATTCTGCTGGGCCTGTGGCTGTGGCTGGGCTTTGGCATCGGCAAGGGCCAGGGCTGGATCCACGCCAAGCTGCTGCTGGTGCTGGGCGTGATCGGCTACCACGTGCATTGCCGCAAGTTCCTGCGGCAGTTCGAGCATTTCGCCAACCGGCGGCCCCACCGCTGGTTCCGCTGGTTCAACGAGCTTTCGGTGCTGCTGTTCACCGCCATCGTGCTGCTGGTGGTGGTCAAGCCGTTCTGAGGACGGGCGCATGTCTGCTTCCGAGGCGGCGCGGGACACCCCGCCGCCGCGTGGTCATCGTCATCTGAGCACGACGATCCCGCTGGCCCTGTTGTTCACCGGGCTGATCGTCTACGCCAGCCTGTACCCGTTCGAAGGCTGGACCTGGCCCAGCCACCTGGGCTGGCAGGAAATCCTGCACCTGCCGCTGCCGCCCTGGCGGGACCGCTTCGACATGGTGGCCAACGGCCTGGGCTACGCGCCGCTGGGCATGTTGTTCTACCTGGCCGGGGTGCGCAGCCGCCGGTTCCGGCCGGTTGGGGCCTGGTTGCTGGCCTGCGGGCTGGCGTCGGGGCTTTCCTATGCGATGGAGGTGACCCAGCAGTTCCTGCCGGGGCGCTTTCCGTCCGCGCTGGACTGGATCCTCAACACGGCCGGGGCGGTGGCGGGGGCCACGCTGGGCGCCTTGCTGCAAGCCCTGTCGCTGATCGACCGCTGGCAGGCCACGCGCGACCGCTGGTTCTGGCGCCGCAGCCGGGGCGCCTTGCTGCTGCTGCTGCTCTGGCCGGTCGGGCTGCTGTTCCCGGCCGCGCTGCCGCTGGGCCTGGGGCCCAGCTGGTCGCGCATGCAGGACCAGCTGGTGGACTGGCTGCTGGATGTCTCCTGGGCCCAGGGCCTGCTGGAGTGGGTGAGTGACATCCCCGTGCCGACGGACCGCCTGCCCGAACCCGTCGAGGCGCTGGGCACCGCGCTGGGCCTGCTGGCCCCGTGCCTGCTGGCCTATTCGGTGACGCGGCCGGGCTGGCGCCGGGTGGTGCTGGGTTGGGGCGTGGCACTGCTGGGCCTGGGGGCGACCACGCTGTCAGCGGCCCTGAACTTCGGGCCGGCCCATGCGCTGGCCTGGATCACCCCGGGCGTGACGCCGGCGCTGGAGCTCGGCGGGCTGCTGGCGCTGTTGGCCCTGCCCATGCCCCAGCGGCTGGCCGCCGCGCTGGGCCTGGTGGCGCTGGCGCTGCAGGTCGTCATCGTCGTGCAGGCGCCCGCCGACCCCTATTTCGCTCTCAGCCTGCAGGGGTGGGAGCAAGGCCGCTTCATCCGCTTTCACGGCCTGGCCAAATGGGTGGGCTGGCTGTGGCCACTGCTCACGCTGGGCTGGCTGACCGTGCGCCTGAGCTCGTCCGAGCGCATGCCGCCGCTGGCGAAACGCTGATGCCTGGTGCCGGCGCCGCAGGCAGGCTGCCTACAATCGCGCCATGAGCAGCTACTACCAGCGCCACATCTTCTTCTGTCTCAACCAGCGTCCCAACGGCGAGGACTGCTGCGCCCAGCACGGCGCCCAGGCGGGCTTCGACCGCTGCAAGCAGCAGGTCAAGGCGGCCGGGCTGGCCGGGCCGGGTGGGGTGCGGGTCAACAAGGCCGGCTGCCTGGACCGCTGCGCCGGTGGCCCGGTGGCGGTGGTCTATCCCGAAGCCGTCTGGTACACCTTCGTGGACGAGGCGGACATCGACGAGATCGTGCAATCGCACCTGCGCGACGGCCAGCCGGTCGAGCGCCTGATGCTGCCGCCGTCGGTCGGCCGCTGAACGATGGCGGGCCTCAATCCGCAGTCCCGTCTGCTGTCGCTGGACGGCCCCGCCGGGTCGTTGGAGGTGGTGGTGGATGCGCCGCCCGATGCGCCCGCCCGCGGGGTGGTGGTCATCTGCCACCCGCACCCGCTGCACGGCGGCACGATGGACAACAAGGTGGTGCAGACCCTGGCGCGCGCCTTTCTGCAGCTGGGCTACCGGGCGGTGCGCTTCAACTTTCGCGGCGTGGGCGCCTCGGGCGGCCAGTACGACGAGGGCCGGGGCGAGGTGGACGATGCGCTGGCGGTGATCGCCGCCGAGCGGGACCCGGCGCTGCCGCTGGCCCTGGCCGGCTTCTCCTTCGGGGCCTATGTGGCCGCCGCCGCGGCCGCCCGCCTGCCGGTGGAACAGGCCGCCGAACGCCTGGTGCTGGTGGGCACCGCGACCTCGCGTTTTCCGGTGCCGACCGTGCCGGCCGACACCCTCGTCATCCACGGCGAGTCCGACGACGTTGTGCCCCTGCAGGCCACGCTGGACTGGGCCCGCCCGCAGGCCCTGCCGGTGGTCGTTGTGCCCGGCGTAGGGCACTTTTTCCACGGACAGCTGTCTGTCCTCAAGTCCCTGGTCGTCGGGGCCTGGCGCCACTGAGGCGCCGTCCGGCGAACGGCAGGGCCTTTCTTCCTCTTGTGACCGGAATCCCATGATCTCTTTCCGCTTTTCCCTGCTGGGCGCCACGCTGGCGCTGGGCACCGTGCTGCCCGCCGCCGCGCAGCTGCCGGCCGCGCCCGAAATCGCCGCCCGCGGCTATCTGCTGCTGGACATGACGACCAACCAGGTGCTGGCCGAGCGCAATGCCGACACCCGTTTCGAGCCGGCCTCGCTGACCAAGCTGATGACCGCCTACGAGGTGTTCGCAGCGCTGCGTGACAAGAAGCTGTCGCTGGACCAGCGCCTGTCGGTGTCCCAGCGGGCCTGGGCCGAACGCAAGGGCGGCGGTTCGCTGATGTTCATCGACACCACGATGCAGCCCTCGGTCGATGAACTGCTCAAAGGCATGATCGTGGTCTCGGGCAACGACGCCTCCGTGGCCCTGGCCGAAGGCGCCGCGGGCAGCGTGGACGGTTTTGTGGGCCTGATGAACCGCCAGGCCCAGGCCTGGGGTCTGAAGAACACGGCCTTCAAGAACGTCACAGGTCTGACCGAGGCGGGACACTATTCCAGCGCGCGTGACCTGTCGGTGATCGCCCAGCACATCATCCGCGACTTCCCGGACCGCTACCCGTACTACTCCATCAAGGAGTACACGTACAACAAGATCCGCCAGGACAACCGCAACCTGCTGCTGCGCCGCGATCCGTCGGTGGACGGCATGAAGACCGGTTACACCGATGGCGCCGGCTACTGCCTGGTGGCCTCGGCCCAGCGCGACCTGCCCAACGGCAAGCGCCGCCTGCTGTCGGTGGTGCTGGGGGCGGATTCCAAGGACGGCCGGGCCAACGAGAGCCAGAAGCTCTTGAACTGGGGCTTCACCCAGTTCGACGCGGTGCGCCTGTTCGACACCAGCAAGCCGGTTGCCACCGTGAAGGTCTGGAAGGGCGCGAAGTCCGAGGTGCAGCTGGTCGGCCCGAACGGCGCGGTCTATGTCTCGGTGCCCAAGGGCGAGGGCGACAAGCTCAAGACCAGCGTCGAGCGCACCGATCCGCTGGTGGCCCCGCTGACCAAGGGCCAGCGCGTGGGCACGCTGAAGGTGACCGACGCGGCTGGCGCCACCGTCGCCACCGTGCCGCTGGTGGTGGCCGAGGACGTGCCGCTGGCCGGCCTCTTCGGTCGCGCCTGGGATGCCATCCGGCTCTGGATCAAGTAATCTCGGGCCCTCGGTCAGGAGGGCCCCATGAACGCACCGCTGCCGGACTTCGTCTGCGACCTTGACGGTGAACTGCTGCCCCTGTCCCAGGCCCGCGTGTCGGTCCTGGACCGGGGCTTTTTGCTGGGCGACGGCGTCTACGAGGTGCTGCCGGTCTACGGCCGGCGCCTGTTCCGCCTGGCCGACCACCTGAGCCGGCTGGCCCGCAACCTGGCGCGGGTGCGCATCCCGTCGCCGCTGGATGCCACCGGCTGGGAGGACCGCATCCGCCGCCTGGTGGCGGCCCAGCCCTTCGAGGACCAGCTGATCTACCTGCAGATCACCCGTGGCGTGGCGCTGCGCGAGCACGCGATGACGCCCGGCCTGGCGCCGACGGTGTTCCTGATGAGCACGCCGATGCGGCCGGTGCCGGCCGAGCTGCGGCATCAGGGCGTGGCCTGCGTCACCGCGCCGGACCTGCGCTGGTCGCATGGCGACATCAAGAGCATCTCCCAGCTGGGCAACGTGCTGGCCCGCCAGATCTCGGCCGACGCCGGCGCGGCCGAGACCCTGCTGCTGCGCGAGGGCGAGCCCGGCGGACCCTGGCTGACCGAAGGGGCCAGCAGCAATGTCTGGATCGTTCAGGACGGCGCCCTGCTGGGGCCGCCGATGAGCGAGCATCTGCTGCCGGGCATCCGCGTCGGGCTGCTGCAGGCCTTGTGCGAGGAAACCGGCATCGGCTACAACCTGCGGCCGATCAGCGAGGCCGAACTGCGGGCAGCCGATGAGATCCTGCTCAGCTCCACCGCCCGCGAGGTGCTGGCCGTGACCCGGCTGGACGGCGAGCTGGTCGGGCATGGCGCGCTGCGCGGCAAGCCTGGGCCCGTCTACGGCCGGCTCTACGAGGCCTACCAGCAGGCCAAGGCCGAGCAGGCCGAGTGACCCTCCGGCGAGGCAGGTCCCGCCGATCTTGCAATTTCATGCTCCACCCTCATTTCTGGCGCCATGAACCGCACCATCTCTCCCGAAGAATCGCTGATCGAATACCCGAGCGCCTTTCCCATCAAGGTGATGGGGGCCCATGTCGAGGGCTTCGAGGCGGCCATCGTCGAGGTGGCGATGCAGTTCGACCCGGCCTTTGATCCGGCCTGCGTCGAGCGGCGCCCCAGCAAGGGCGGCAACTACCTGGGCCTGACGATCACCGTCACTGCCACCAGCCGCGACCAGCTGGACGACCTCTACCGCACCCTGACCTCGCACCCGCTGGTCAAGGTCGTGCTCTGAGCCCGGCGGGCCTCAGGGCGTCGCCTCGTCGTCGGCCAGTTCCCGCAGCTTGAAGGGCGCGGCCTGCGCGCTGCCGGCCTCGGCCGCGCGACGGTACCAGGCCACCGCCTGCGGCAGGTCCTTCCAGCCCAGCCGACCGCTCTCGTAGAGCTCGCCCAGGGCCAGTTGCGCGGTGACAAAGCCGGCCTCGGCGGCCTGCAGCAGCCAGTGCAGCGCGGTCGCCACGCTGGGGTCGCGGGCCTCGCCCCGCAGGTGCATGGCCGCCAGGTCGTGCTGGGCCACCGGGTCACCCTGCGCGGCCAGACTCTGGAACGCGGCTTCGGCCTGGGGCCAGCGGCCCTGGGCATAGGCCGCCAGCGCCTCGGGCAGCGCGGGCGCGGCCTGGGCCGCCGCCATGGCCCCGGCCAGCGCCAGGGCAGTCCAGCAACGCAAACCAACGGCAATGGGCATGGCGGTCGGGCTCCTGGCGGGTGGGGGCAGGGTTCCGACGATAAACCCGCTCCGGCAAGCCCTTGACGGGTCGGGGACAATTGGAGCCATGAACAGCAGCAACGTGCCCGCCGCCCCCGAGGTGTCCCCGGGGCCGCGTGTGCGCACCTGGGGCCGCGTGCCCTACACCGAGACCTTTGCCGCGATGCAGGCCTTCACGGCCGCGCGCGGTCCGGACACCCCTGACGAGTTCTGGTGGGTTGAGCACCCGCCGGTCTTCACCCAGGGCATCGCCGGCAAGCCCGAGCATGTGCTGGCCGCCGGCGACATCCCGGTGGTGCAGAGCAACCGGGGCGGGCAGGTCACCTACCACGGCCCGGGCCAGGTGGTGGTCTACCCGCTGGTGGACCTGCGCCGGCTGGGCATCTACGTCAAGGAATACGTCTTCCGCCTGGAGGCCGCCGTGATCCAGACGCTGGAGCGCTTCGGCGTGATCGGCTTCCGGGTCGAGGGCGCGCCGGGCATCTACGTGAACCTGGCGGATCCCCTGCACGCCGGCCTGCCGGCCGGGCCCCGGCAGGACCCGTTTGCCGGTCTGGCCAAGATCTCCGCGCTGGGCATCAAGATCAGCAACCACTGCACCTACCACGGGGTCTCGCTCAACGTGGCGATGGACCTGGCGC
>JAYSCA010000034.1:0-12471 GCA_041915165.1 Ideonella sp. | reverse complement strand
GCACGCCGGCATAGGTCATGGCCACGTTGCCGCCCATGCTGTGGCCCAGCAGGTCCACGGGCGCTCTCGGGTCCAGCCCCAGGGCGTCCTGGCCCAGCAGGGCGTCCAGGTCGCCCAGGTAGTCGGGAAACCAGAAGTTGTCGGTGGCCGGCCCGCGGGTCAGGCCGAAACCGCGCCAGTCCACCGCCAGGATGTAGCGGCGCTCGCCCTCCTGCGCGGCCAGGGCGTCCACCAGAAACTGGAACGAGGCGCCGATGTCCATGAAGCCGTGGGCCAGCACCAGCGGCGGCCGCTGCGGCGTCACCAGGCTGGGGTCGCCCCAGCTGCGGACGTGGTACTCGAACCCGCGCACCGGCACCCACTGGCTGCGGGCCGGACGCAGAGGCTGGTAGAGCGGGGCGGACGATGGGGCGGGGGGCGCGGCGGCGGCGCGAGGGTCGGCGGGCGTCATGCGCGCACTGTAGGGGGGCCGCCTGCGAATGGCATCCCCCCAGATCGGACAGAATGAATCCATGTCTGAAAGTTACAAGCTGCGCGCCGCTGAGCCGCGCGACGTGCCGGCCATCGTCGGCCTGATCACCGAGCTGGCCGAATTCGAACACCTGACCCATCTGCTGCAGATCACGCCCGAGAAGCTGATGCCGCAGCTGTTCGGGGCGCGGCCGGCGGCCGAGTGCCTGGTGGCCGAGGTGCAGGGCCAGGTGGTGGCTTTTGCACTCTTCTTCACCAATTTCTCTACCTTCCTGTGCCAACCTGGGCTGTACCTGGAAGACCTCTATGTGCAGCCGGCCTGGCGTCGGTTGGGTCTGGGCAAGGCCTTGCTGCGCCGGCTGGGCCGGCTGGCGGTGGAGCGCGGTTGCGGACGCTTCGAGTGGTCCGTGCTGGACTGGAACGCCAACGCGATCGGCTTCTACCAGCGCATGGGCGCCACGGTGCTGCCCGACTGGCGCATCTGCCGCGTCACCGGGGACGCGCTGGCGGCCTTCGCCGACGAAGCTTGATCCCGGCGGTGGCTCAGCCGGCCGCGCTGCGGCAGCAGCTCTGGTTGCGGCCGGCCGCCTTCGCCTGATAGAGCGCCTGGTCGGCCCGGCGCAACAGGGCCTCGCGGTGGTCGCTTGGCCCGAACTGGGTCACGCCCAGGCTGACGGTGAGTGGCTGCCCATGCGGGAAGGCGGTGCTGGCCACGGCCTGGCGGATGCGTTCGGCCAGTTCCCGGGCCTCTTCCAGGCACGTGGCCGGCGCGAGCAGCAGGAATTCCTCGCCACCCCAGCGGCCCACCAGGTCGCAGGCCCGGACCTGGCTGGACAGCACCTGGCCCAGCTGGCTGAGCACCTGGTCGCCCACGTCATGGCCGTGGTTGTCGTTGACCAGCTTGAAGTGGTCGATGTCCAGCAGCAGCACCGACAGCGGCTGTCTGCCCCGCTCGGCCAGGGCCAGCAGGGTGTCCAGCCGCTCCAGCATGGCGCGCCGGTTCGGCAGGCCGGTCAACGGGTCGGTGCTGGCCAGCACCTGCATGGCCACCATGCGTTCGCGGGTCATCTGGTAGCGGTAGCGCAGGCGGCCGATGGCCAGCAGGGCCACGATGAAGGTGAAGTGGGCCAGCGCCATGTTGATCAGCATGGCCCGAAGTTCATTGTCCCAGTGGGGGAGGGGCCCCAGACTCAGGGCGATGCCGCTGGGCAGGAAGATCGCGACGAAGCTGAGGCAGACCAGCCCCAGCGCCGCGCGCCGTTCCAGAAACAGGAAGGCCAGCACGTAGCCCAGGGGCATCCAGAAGGTGGCGGAGACCAGGGCCAATGGTGAGCGGGCGGTGAAGGGGCTGAACAGCGCCAGGAGGATGGCTGTCACCAGGTAGGCGTTGAGCAGGATCGCCAGCGCCAGGTAGATGCGCGGGGCCCACTGTGGCCGCAGGTGCAGCAGGGCCAGGCACAGCAGCAGCATGGCGGCCACCAGCGGGTAGAGCCGCTGGTCCCAGGGCGCGATCGTCCGGGTCAGGGTCTCGACCAGCGCGACGCTGACCAGTGCCGCCAGGCCCAGGCCCAGCAGCCCCTTGACCAGCCGCACATCCATGACGGCGGCATGCGGGCGGGGGCTGTCGAGGTCGTCCAGAAGGGCCGTGGGGTGGGGCATGGCGGCAGGGCGGCGGAGGCCTGGACCGCACTGTACGGGAGTGCGCCCGGTTTGTGCATGGGCGGATTCCGCGAGTCGGCCTGCGGCATCACCGGGGACAATCCCCACTCAGGGCGCGCACGGCCAAGCCGGGCAGGGCCAGCAGACCGCCCAGTGGCAGCGGGCCGATCTTCGAGACGGCCGGGTCGCGCAGGCAGTCGCCCTTGGCGGACTGGGACACGGCCTGCGTCATGCGTTGGGACGCGGTGTGCGGCGTCTGACCGGTGGCGGAGGCCGCGCGTTCGGAGAGCAGCGGTTGGCGGGCGATCTCCCGCAGGGCCTGGCGTGTGGCCTCGCTGTCCAGCAGCGAAGCCCGTGGCGCCCCCGCCGAGGCCGCGCTGAGCGGGCTGGACGCCACGGGCTCCGGCGCGCTGATCGCCTCGGGGTGGATGGCCGCGGGGACGGCCGGCGATGGCCGAGCAGGCCGGACGGCCCCCGCCACCGCGGGACGGGTCGGCGGGGCTGCCGGGCGGCGCCGCGGTGTGCCTGGGGTGGTGGGGGGGGGCTGGCCAGAGCAGCCACACCGGCGCGGGTTCGGGCGGGGCCGGCCGCAGGCTGGCCGCGCCGGGGTGCAGGGCCTGCTGCCACAGCGCCCACAGGCCCAGGTGCAGGGTGGCCACCAGCAGCCAGCCGGGGCTGGCACGGCGCCAGTCAGGCCGGGCCATGCTCGGCGTCGGGCTGGTATTCCAGCAGGTCGCCAGGTTGGCAGTCCAGGGCCTGGCAGATGGCCTCCAGGGTGTCGAAGCGCACGCCGCGCACCTTGCCCGACTTGAGCAGCGAGATGTTCTGTTCGGTGATGCCCACGCGCTCGGCCAGCTCGCGCGAGCGCATCTTGCGCCTGGCCAGCATCACGTCCAGGTGCACGACGATGGGCATCAGACGAAGCCCTCGTTCTCGGCAGCCACCCGGGCGGCCTCCTGCATCACCCGGGCCAGGGTCAGCACCAGCAGCGCGAACAGCAGCTGCTGGTAGTCGTTGGAGCCAAAGCTCAGCGTGAGCAAGCGGTGGCCGGGCGGGTTGTCCCAGGTGCGGGCTACGCTGGCGGCGGCGTGCAGCAGGGGGCCGGCCGCCCAGTCCGCCAGCAGCCAGCCGCCCAGGCGGCGCAGGGCCTGCACGGCGGTGTCCGAAAAGAGCCGCCCCTGGCCGTACTCACCGAACAGGCGCCAGAGCTGCCAGGCCATGCCCAGCGCGAACACCAGGCCCAGGTAGGTCAAGGCCAGCAGGCGCAGCCGGGCCGGACCAGGCAGGCTGGGGTCGGCCAGCCCCATCAGGTCGCTGCCATCCAGCGGCACGGCGCCCGGGTGCCACCACAACCACAGGGGCGAGAGCAGCAGCAGCGGCAGGCCGATGAGCAGCAGGCCACGGACCAGGCGGCTCAAGCGCCCCAACCGGGCGGCCAGACGGGCCTGGGTGGGGGATGGCGGAATGGCGGTTGGATGCATAAAATTTACTGTAAAACAGCAAATACTATGTGTCAAACAATCAACTTCGGGCGCTCTGCCTGGCGGTTGGCCGGGGCCTGTCTGCTGGGCGCGGGGGCCTTGCTGTGCTGGTGGGGCGTGTGCCATCTGACCTGGGTGCTGGTGTTGCGCCTGGAGCCCCACCGGCTGACCATCCGCCTGGGCGCGCAGCTGCCGCAGGCCTGGGCGCCCGCGGTGAAGGCAAGGTCGGGCCGCTTGGGGCACACTGCCGGGCCATGACTTCCATCCCCTCCTTGTCCGCGGCCCGCGTGCCGCTGGGTCGCAGCGATTTGTCCGTGTGTCCGGTCTGCCTGGGCACCATGACCTTCGGTGAGCAGGTGGGCCAGGACGAGGCCCATGCCATCCTGGACCGGGCCCTGGCCGCCGGGGTCAACTTCATCGACACCGCCGAGATGTACGCGGTGCCGGCCCGCGCCGAGACCAGTGGCGCGACCGAGACCATCATCGGCGAGTGGTTTGCCCGCCGTCCCGGTGCGCGTCAGCAGGTGGCGCTGGCCAGCAAGGTGGCCGGCCCCAGCCGCAACATGGCCTGGATCCGTGGTGGTGCCAAGGATCTGAAGCCCGAGCACATCGTGGCCGCCTGCGAGGCCAGCCTGAAGCGGCTGCAGACCGAGGTCATCGACCTCTACCAGATCCACTGGCCCAACCGCAATGCACCGGCCTTCGGCGCGCTCTACTTCGACCCAGCCAAGGAAACCGAGAACAGTGCCATCGAGGCCCAGCTGCGGGCCATGGAGACCTTGGTGCGCGACGGCAAGATCCGCCACGTGGGCCTGTCCAACGAGACGCCCTGGGGCGTGATGGCCTTTCTGCGCGAGGCCGAGCGCCACGGCCTGCCGCGCATCGTCTCGGTGCAGAACCCCTATGCGCTGACCAGCCGCGCGGTGGACAACGGCCTGGACGAGGTGCTGTGGCGCGAGCAGGTGAGCCTGCTGGCCTACTCGCCGCTGGCCTTCGGCGCGCTGACCGGCAAGTACGACGGCCCCGGCCTGGACGCCGAGCAGCCCGAGTTGGGCCGCCTGGCGCGCTTCGAATCGATGCGCCTGCAACGCTGGGCCCGTGGCGAGGCCGTCAGCGTGGCGGCGAAGTACAACGCCCTGGCCCGCGCGCATGGCCTGACGCCGACCCAGCTGGCGCTGGCCTTCTGCTACCGCAGCTGGCGCGTGGCCGCCACCATCATCGGCGTGACGAGCGTGGCTCAGTTGGACGACTGCCTGGCCGCCTGGCCGGTGACCTTGTCCGACGAGCTGAGCCAGGCCATCGATGCGCTGCGCTGGCAGCACCGCGACCCGGCGCAGTGAGCGGGGAGGGCAGTTCATGGCCAAGAAGGACAAGCACGTCAGTGAGACGCCGGCCACCCAATGGCTCAAGCAGCACGGGGTGGCCTACACCGAGCATGTCTACGAGTACGTGGACCACGGCGGCACCGGCGAATCGGCCCGCCAGCTCGGCTGGCCCGAGCATGCGGTGGTCAAGACCCTGGTGATGCAGGACGAGAAGGCCGAGCCGCTGATCATCCTGATGCATGGCGACAAGCAGGTCAGCACCAAGAACCTGGCCCGGGCCATCGGCGTGAAGAGCGTGGAACCCTGCAAGCCGGAGGTGGCCCAGCGCCACAGCGGCTACCTGGTGGGGGGCACCTCGCCCTTCGGCACCCGCAAGGCGATGCGCGTCTACGTCGAGGACAGCGTGCTGGCGCTGGAGCGCATCCTGATCAACGGCGGCCGCCGCGGCTATCTGGTGGAGATCGCGCCGGCCGTGCTGACCGGGCCGCTGGCCGCCCAGCCGGTGCACTGCGCGATCTGAGCTGGCGCCGGGCCCGGCGGTGCGTCAGGGCCCCGGCAGCAGGCCCAGCACCAGGCGCACCAGCGCCTCGGTGAAGGCCGGGCGGGCCAGCAGCGTCGGGTCTTCCAGCAGCGCGGCCCGCACGGTGGACAACAGCGCGTGGCCCAGCACGAAGCACAGTTCCGGCGTGGCGGCCGGATGGCGGGCCGCGCCGGTGATTTGCAGCAACCGCTCGGCGATGCGGGTGGCCGCAGGCGCAAAGCGGCGGTGCACGTCCGCCACATCGCGGTGCAGCAGCACCGTGCGGATCACGTCGCCCATCACCTGGTGGCGTCCGCCAAAGGATTGCAGCCACACCGCCAGCACTTCGCGCACCGCCGCCTCGCGGGGGGCGGTGGCCAGGCGGGCGCTCAGCGTGTCCAGCACCTGCAGCCCGCGTTCCAGCTCGTCCTCGGCCATGGCCACCAGCAGTTCCTGCTTGTTCGGGAAGTACTGGTAGAGCGTGCCGACGGCAAAACCGGCCCGGGCCGCGATGCGGTTGGTGCTGAGCCGGGCCAGCCCCTCGCTTTCCAGCAGCTGGGCGGCGGCCTCGAAGAGGGCGCGCAAGGTGTGATCCACCCGGGCCTGGACCGGGGCCTTGCGCCAGCGGCCCAGCGGGGAAGGGGTGGGCATCACCGGGTCTTTCACAGCCAAAACTGAGCCCTGCCCGCCAAGGTGGCGGCGCGGGGGAAGGCGTGTCGACGAGAACAAGGCGTGCCGACGTTGCGGGCCTGGGAAATCTTGATGCGCATCAAGTGTCTTGGAATCTGAGTTCGCCACGGGCCTGCGCTCTCTAGAATCATTTTCATGTTGCGCTGCACCGTCGGCGTGGTTTTCCATTCACTTTGCCACAGTCCCATGACGCTGCGTTCGTCCGCATTCTGTTGGCGTGTCACGCCGATCCTGCTGGCCGCCCTGGTCATCGGTGGTTCTGCCCAGGCCGAAACCCTGAACCAGGCCTTCGAGCAGGCCTTGCAGGTGGACGGCAAGCTCCGCGCCAGCGAGCGGCAGATCGGGGCTGCCCAGTCGGCGGTGGACGCCGCGCAGGGGCTGTCGCTGCCCAGTTTCGCGGTGGACGCGGCCTACAACCACTGGTCTGAGGCGCCGGCCGTGCAGGCCACGGTGCCGATGCTGGGCACGCTGCAAATGCCGGTGATGGAAGTCAACGGCGGCGTCTACCGGGCTGGCGTGAGCGTGCCGCTCTACACCAGCGGTGCCCTGAGCAGCAACACCCAAGCCGCCGAGGCCACGCTGGGCGCGGCCCGCAGCGACACCGAGCGCACCCGCCAGGACCTGAAGCTGCAGGTGGCCGAGGCCTACATCAACGTGCTGCGCGCCCGCAGCCTGCTGGCGCTGGCCGAGAGTGGCGTGCAGACGCTGGCCTCGCACCTGAAGGACGTGAACGCCTACCTGGAGAAGGGCCTGGTGGCGCGCAATGACCAGCTGGCCGCCCAGGCCGCCTCCGACAACGCCCGCCAGGACCGCATCCGGGCCCAGACCGCGGTGCAGATCGCCGAGGCCGCCTACAACCGCCTGCTGGGCCGGCCGCTGACCCAGCCGGTGGCGATCGACGAGATCACCGTCAGCCCGGCCGATCTGGCCACGCTGGACACCGGGCGCACCCGCTCGGAAGTGACCGCGTTGATCCGCCAGACCGAGGCGCTGCGCGCCCAGTCCGACGCCGCGCGGGCCCAGGGCGGGCCGCAGGTGATGCTGAGCGGCGGCTTCAACCAGATGGACAACCGCTACCTGGCCAAGGAAGGGCTGTGGAACGTGGCGGTGGGCCTGCACTGGTCGATCTTCGACGGTGGCGTGCACCGCAGCCAGGCCGATGCGCTGGCCGCCAAGGCCGACGCGGTGGCCGCTCAGCGCGCCGATGCCGAGACCCAGGTCGCGCTGCAGCAGCATGCCGACCGGTTGCTGGTGGACGAGGCCGCGCACCGCATCGCCGCTGCGGAAAGCGCCGTGACCCAGTCTGACGAGAACCTGCGCGTGGCGCGCGACCGCTACCAGTCCGGCGTGGGCACCAACACCGAGGTGCTGGACGCCGAAACCCTGCGCCTGAAGAGCCACAACAACCTGAGCAACGCCCGCTACGACCATGCTCTGGCCGTGCAGCGCCTCAAGCGCGCCTTCGACGCGCTCTGAGCCGCCGGACCTTGCCCCTCACACAACACACCGATCTGCCATGAAACTCTCCAAACCTGTTGCGCTGGGCCTGGGGGCCGCCGTTGTGGTTGTGGCCGCCGTGCTGGGCTGGCGCCTGGTGCTGGCGCACCGGGCCTTGCCCGAGGGCCTGATCCAGGTGAATGGCCGCATCGAGGGCGACCAGGTCACCGTGGCCAGCAAGCTGGCCGGGCGGATCGCTGAGCTCAAGGTGCATGAAGGCGACAGCGTGAAGGCCGGCCAGGTGCTGGCGGTGATGGACGCGGCGCAGATCCAGGCCAAGGTGGACCAGGCCACCGCCGCGGTGGCGGCGCTGGGTTCGCAGCGCGCCGCGGTGGAGACCGCGCTGGGCGCGTTGCGCCGCCAGGTGCCGCTGGACCAGGCGGCGGCCGACACCGGTGTGTCGCAGGCCGCGGCGGTCAAGACCAAGGCCGACGCCGCCCGGGCCCAGGCCGAGCGCGACGCCCAGCGGCTGGAAGACCTGGCCCAGCGCGGCTCGGTCCCCGCCCAGCGTGCCGAGCAGGCCCGGCTGGCGGCCACCGCGGCCGCGGCGGACGCCACCGCCGCCCAGGAGGCCCTGGCCCGCGCCAAGGTGAGGTCGGCCCAGGCCGGCCTGGGGGCGGACAAGATCCGCGCCCAGGAAAGCCAGTTGGCGGCCGTCACCGCGCAGCAGGCCCAGGCCCAGGCCACGCTGGCCGAGGCGCAAAGCGTGCTGAACGACCTGACGCTGAAGGCGCCCAGCGCCGGCGTGGTGGTCACCCGCGTGCGTGAACCTGGTGAGATCGTTGCCGCCGGCAGCCCCATCGTGGATCTGGTGGACCTGGACCACCTCTACCTGAAGGCCTATGTGCCGGAAGCCCAGATCGGCCGCCTGCGCCTGGGCCTGCCGGCCCAGCTCTGGACCGACGCCTTTCCGAAGCAGCCCTTTGCGGCCACGGTGAAGAACATCGGTCAGCGCGCCGAGTTCACGCCCAAGGAAGTGCAGACGCCCGACGAGCGGGTCAAGCTCACCTACGCGGTCAAGCTCTACCTGGACCAGAACCCCGACCACCGCCTGACCCCGGGCGTGCCGGCCGACGCCGTGGTGCGCTGGAAGGACGGCGTGGCATGGCAGCAACCCCGTTGGTGAGCCCCGGCGTGCGTGCCGAACGGCTGGGCGACGCGGCGGCCACGCCGCTGGTGTTGCGCGCCCAGGGCTTTGGCAAGCGCTACGGCAAGACCCAGGCGGTGCAGGGCCTGGACCTGGAGATCCGCCGCGGCGAGATCTTCGGCCTGATCGGGCCGGACGGCGCCGGCAAGTCCAGCCTGATGAAGGCGGCCGCTGGCGTGTTGACCTTCGAGGAAGGCACGCTGGAGGTCTTCGGCACTTCGCTGGACAGCGATGCCGCGGCCGAGCGCATCAAGGACCGCATCGGCCTGATGCCCCAGGGCCTGGGCCAGAACCTCTACGCCGACCTCTCCATCGAGGAAAACGTCGACTTCTTCGCGCGCCTGCGGCTGGTGCCCAAGGACGCGTTGGCCGAGCGCAAGCAGACCCTGCTGGCGATGACGCGGCTCGACAAGTTCCGCGACCGGCCGATGAAGCAGCTCTCGGGCGGCATGAAGCAGAAGCTCGGCTTGGTCTGCACGCTGATCCACCAGCCCCAGTTCATCATTCTGGACGAGCCGACCACCGGGGTGGACCCGGTGTCGCGGCGCGACTTCTGGGCCATCCTGGCCGAGCTGCTGCACAGCCAGGGCACGACGGCGCTGGTCTCCACCGCCTACATGGACGAGGCCAGCCGTTTCTCGCGCGTGGCGCTGATGTTCGGCGGCAAGACGCTGGCGGTGGGCGCCCCAGATGAGTTGCGCCAACTGGCGCGCGGGGTGGTCGTCTCCGTCACCGGTGGCGACCAGGTGCGCACGCTGGACCGCATCGGCGAACAGCACCCGCAGGTCGAGGCCCTGGGTCCAGCGGTGCGGGTCTTCGTGGATGACCAGGACGAGGCCGGTGGCCGGGCCGAGATCGAGCACACGCTGGACGGCCAGTCGAACGGCTGCACGCTGGACGTGAGCGCCCCCGAGCTGGAGGATGTGTTCATCGCCATGCTGCGCCGGCGCGAGCTGGTGACGCTGGTGCCACCCAAGCTGCCGCAGGCGCGCCGCGCGGCGGTGCAGAACCACGACGGCGCCCTGGCCATCCAGGCCCGTGGCCTGGGCCGGCGCTTTGGCGACTTCAAGGCCGCCGACGAGGTGAGCTTCCAGGTCAAGCCGGGCGAGATCTTCGGCCTGCTGGGCGCCAACGGCGCGGGCAAGAGCACGGTCATCAAGATGCTGACCGGCATCCTCTCGCCCACCAGCGGCAGCGGCCAGGTGGCGGGGGCCGACATGCGCACGGCCGGCTTCGCCATCAAGGAGCGCATCGGCTACATGTCGCAGGCCTTCTCGCTCTACATGGACCTGACGGTGCTGGAGAACATCCGGCTCTACGCCGCGGTCTATGGTCTCACCGAGGCCCGCACCCGCGAGCGCACCGCCTGGGTGCTGGAGATGGCGGGCCTGACCGGGCTGCAGGGCATGCGCGCGTCGCAACTGCCGATGGGCCAACGCCAGCGTCTGGCGCTGGGCTGCGCGCTGGTGCATGAGCCGCAGGTGGTCTTCCTGGACGAGCCCACCTCCGGTGTGGACCCGGTGGGGCGGCGCAGCTTCTGGGACATCCTGTTCCGCCTCTCGCGCGAGGAGGGCATGGCCGTGCTGGTCACCACCCACTACATGAGCGAGGCCGAGCACTGCGACCACCTGGCGCTGATGTACGCCGGCCGCGTGGTGGCCGACGACTCGCCCGCGGGCATGAAGGCCGCGGTGGAGCGGGACGCAGGCCATCTGCTGGAGATCCGCACCGACCAGCCGGCCGAGACCCTGGCCTGGCTCAAGCAGCAGGGCTGGCAGCACAGTGCGCTGTTCGGCACGCTGGTGCACTGCCTGCCGGCCGACCCGACGGTGGATGGCGCCACGCTGCAGGCCCGCCTGGGTGAGGCCGGTCTGCCGGCGCTGGGCGTGGCGACACGGCCGCTGTCGATGGAAGACGTGTTCGTCTACCGCATCACCGATCTGGAAAGCCGGGAGCGCCGCGCATGATGAACTTCAGCTGCATCGTGGCCGTGGCCAGCAAGGAATGGCGCGAGATCGTGCGCGACCGCCTGTTCTTCACGCTGGCCTTCGTTGTGCCGGCCGTGCTGACGCTGCTGTTTGGCTACGGCCTGTCGCTGGATGTGGAGAACATCCCGATGGCGATCGTGGACCACGACCGCACGCCGCTCTCGCGCGAGTACGCCCACCGCTTCATCGACTCGCGTTACTTCCGCTTCGAGGGCTATGCCGACGATGAACGCCAGCTCGACCGGGCCATCACCGCCGGCGATCTGCGCGCGGTCATCGTCATCCCGCCGAAGTTCCAGCAGGACCTGCTGGCCAGCCGGGCGGTGCAGGTGCAGACGCTGATCGACGGCACCTTCCCGTTCCGCGCGCTGACCACCAAGAGCTATGTCACCGCCATCAGCAGCGCGATGACGCTGGACGTGCTGGCCGACACCCTGGCCCGCGCCGGCGGCATCACCACCGCGCAGGCGCGCGCCACGCTGCAGCCGGTGGCGCTGCAGGTGCGCTACCTCTACAACCAGAGCGTGGCCAGCATCTGGTCGCTGGCGCCCAAGCTGATCATGGCCATCATGATGATCTCGCCGCCGTTCCTGACCGCGCTGGGCGTGGTGCGCGAGAAGGAAAGCGGCTCCATCTTCAACATCTACGCCTCCACCGTGCGGCGCAGCGAGTTCCTGATCGGCAAGATCGCACCCTATGTGGGCATCTCGTGGCTGAACGTGCTGTTGCTGTGGCTGATCGCCACGCTGGTCTTCGGCGCGCCGTTCAAGGGCGACTTCGCCTTCTTCATGTTCGCCTCGCTGCTGTACGTGACCTGCACCACCGGCATCGGCCTGCTGGTGTCGGTGGCGGTGCGCACCCAGGTGGCGGCCATGATGGGCACAGCCATCCTGACGGTGGTGCCGGCGGTGCTGTACTCGGGGGTGCTGATTCCCATCCCCTCGCTGTCGGCGGCGGCCAAGGTCATCGCCCACCTGCTGCCGGGCATGTACTACACCGACATCGTGCTGGGCGCCTTCCTGAAGGACGTGTCCTGGAGCGGACTGTGGCTGAACATGGTGGTGCTGACGCTGTATGCCGCGCTGCTGTTCGGCGTGGGCTATGTGCTGTTCCGCAAGCGGGTCAAGGCATGAGGGGCGTGGCATGAAGGGCTATTTCAGCGGACAGGACATCGGGGTCTGGCTGCGCCGCCTGCGGGCCATGAGCTGGAAGGAGCTGCTGCAGCTCTGGCGCGACCCGGTGCTGCTGTTCTTCATCGTCTACGCCTTCACGATGGACATCTACAACGCCGGCTCCGGCGTAACGCTGCAGCTCAACAACGCCGCCTTCGCCGTGCTGGACACCGACCGCAGCGCCGCCTCGCGCGAGCTGGCGGGCCGTTTCCAGCCGCCGCATTTCAACCCGCTGGGCCTGGTGGGGCAGGCGGGGCAGGGCCTGTCGCTGCTGGACAACTCCGACGCGCTGTTCGTGCTGGACATCCCACCGCAGTTCGAGCGCACGCTCTCCCGCGGTGAGACCGCCACGGTGCAGATGCAGGTGGACGCCAGCAACTCGGTGCTGGCCACCCTGGCCACGGCGGACGCGACCCAGATCGTCGCCAGCTACGGGCTGGAGACCGGCATCCGCCGGCTGGGCTTTGGCAGCAGCGCCAGTGGGCAGATCTCGGGCGTGCCGATGATCAGCAACGCACCCC
>JAYSCA010000033.1:0-12582 GCA_041915165.1 Ideonella sp. | reverse complement strand
CCAAGGCTACGCTGCGATTACATCCACTGATTGGGACTATCTAGTCAAGCTCGATGTGGATTTATCGTTCACGTCTGACTACTTCGAGCGCGTGCTTACGCGTATGGAGCAGCAGCGCGAGCTGGGCATTGCCAGCGGCTGGCCCGAACTGCCGCTGCCTGGTGGCTGGACGCGCGAGGAGGTGCAACCGGATCACCCTGTTGGCCCTTCCAAGGTATATAAACGTGGCGCGTGGCGGGACATGGGGGGTCTTTTGCCTGTGCCCGGCTGGGATCTGGCTGATATCTTGGCTGCCCAGATGGCAGGCTGGGCCACAATTGTTTTTTCGGACATTGCCTTGCACCACCACCGCATCAGTGGTGTTCGGCGCAGCGGACTATGGAGCCGCAAGTTCCTCCAGGGGCAGTTCGAACGCGGCCACGGTTACCTGTTTGTCTACACTGTGGCCAAGGCTCTGAGGGCAATGGTACGCGATCGATCGGCTGCTGAACTCTTCGCTAAGGTCGCGGGATTTCTGTACGCGGGTGTCAAACGACAGCCATATCTGTTCCCTAATGCGATGCGGCTATACCTGCGGGCCAAGCAGCGCAAGAAGCTACTTGGACTGGTGCTTGGTAGGCAACACTGATTTTGCGGGGATGAACATGGTGCCTTTGCCATCGATTGTTACCAGTCTCTTTTCCCGCCTGGCCGCGATGGCGCAGTCGGCTAGCGCAGGTTGAATGTGGTCTGCCGAGCAAGGAGCTTGATTTGAGTTCCAGTCGCTCGGCGTTGGCGGACGATGCCGATCGAAAACGATTTTTCACACTGGTGTGGGTTAAATTTGATCGGTGCTGCGGCTATGACTTTTCGCTCAGGCATATTTTCGCCATCAGCCCGTCTCAAAGAGGGAGGTTCAGCGTTCTCTGGACCAGCGCTGGCTCAGGCACGTCATGACCACTACGACGCTGGATCTCCTGGGCGTGCCTGTCATTGCCAGACGTCGCCCCCACGTTGTCGCATTCGCCAACGCCAACCTCTTGAATATGGCCTTCGTTGATCCCGCCCTGCACGGCTTGTTGCGCCAGTGCATGGTGTTTAACGATGGTGCCGGCGCGAACCTTGGCGCGCGGCTACTTCATGGCCGGCGCTTCCCGGACAACCTCAACGGGACTGACTTGACGCCTGCATTATTGGCGGCGCTCCCTTTTGGGCATCGAGTATTCTTGTTGGGGGCTCGGAGCGATGTGCTCGCCCGGGCCGCGATGGTGTTTGGTCATCGCTGGCCTCACCTGGTACTCGCTGGCACTCGGGACGGCTTTTTCCCGCCCGCAGACGTGGCGAAGGTGGTGGCTGAAGTGGTGGCTAGTCAACCCGATATCGTGCTTGTAGCGATGGGTAATGGCCGGCAGGAACGTGTCGCCGCGGCATTGTGCAACGCCGGTGTACCGTCCAACTGGGCTGTGGGCGCATTGTTCGACTTCTGGGCCGGGCTTCATCCGCGGGCGCCTACTTGGATGCGAGCGATTGGCCTTGAGTGGGTTTTCAGGTTGCTACGCGAGCCTGCGCGGCTGTGGCGGCGCTACCTGCTCGGCAACCCTATGTTCGTTGCGCGTGTGTTGTGCGTGCGACTGGCGCGCTTGAGTAGAGGCAACAGACAATGACGATCCAACCAGTTCACGCTGAGCAGCGTGACGAGGTACCGTTCTTTACCGTAATCACGATTTGCTTCAATGACTTGGTCAATCTGCAAGCCACCACGGCTAGCGTGCAGGCACAGACCTGTCGCGATTTCGAGTGGTGGGTGATCGACGGTGGATCCCTTGACGGCACACCTGATTGGCTGGACAAGCTGCAGTGTTCTGACATGTATTGGGTCTCGGAGCCAGATCGTGGTCTATACAACGCCATGAACAAAGGAATGGATCGAGCGCGTGGTCATTATTTGATCTTCATGAACAGCGGGGACTGTTTCGCGGATTCCGAGGTGTTGTCGAGAATACAGATGGCAATTTTGGCTCAGCCTTCACGTCCGCAACTGGTATATGGTGACTCTGTGGATGTACCTAATCACGTTGCGGCCGGGAAGTTACGCATAGCCCGTGATCACCACAGCGTGTCGCTAGGTATGTTTACACAGCACCAGGCGATGGTTTTTGCGAGTAGCCCGCGGCGCTATGACGAGACGCTGCGGCTGTCTGCCGACTACGGCTTTATTGCGGCCACGCTGGTCGAGTCTAGGGCGACAACTGACATCTTGCGCTTGCCCTTTCCTGTGTGCCGTTTCCTGTTGGGTGGATTGAACGAGACCCGACGAGCTCAGGCCTTACGCGAGGACTGCCGGATTCGTCGAAAAATATTGCGGATGCCTCTGTGGCAAGCCATATTTCTGTACTGCGCACATTGGACTCATATGCAGTTTAAGAGATGGATCCCGGGTCTTGCCGCGACCCTACGCCGCGTATAGTTCCATCGAACGGAGAGATCACTAGCGGCAAACTGGCAGAGGACTCCGCCGGAGTGATGGGTTTTGCTTGGACGTGCGGGCTCAGTCGTTGCCGAACAGGTCGCGGGTGTAGACCCGGTCCTTGACGGACTGCAGCTCGGGCACCAAGCGATTGGCCACGATGACGTCGGCCTGCGCCAGGAAGGCCGGCAGGTCGTGCAGCACCTTCGAGCCGAAGAAGCTGTCTTCCTTGAGCGCGGGCTCGTAGACGATCACCTCCACGCCCTTGGCCTTGACGCGCTTCATGATCCCCTGGATGCTGCTGGCGCGGAAATTGTCGCTGCCGGCCTTCATGATCAGCCGGTGGATGCCCACCACCTTGGGGCGGCGGCGCAGGATGTCGTCGGCCACGAAGTCCTTGCGCGTGGTGTTGGAGTCCACGATGGCGCGGATCAGCGTCTGCGGCACCTGGCTGTAGTTGGCCAGCAGCTGCTTGGTGTCTTTGGGCAGGCAGTAGCCGCCATAGCCAAAGCTCGGGTTGTTGTAGTGGTCGCCGATGCGCGGGTCCAGGCACACGCCGTCGATGATCTGGCGCGTGTCCAGGCCATGGGTGGCGGCGTAGGTGTCGAGCTCGTTGAAGTACGCCACCCGCATGGCCAGGTAGGTGTTGGCGAACAGCTTGATCGCCTCGGCCTCGGTGCTGTCGGTCAGCAGCACCGGCACCTCGGGCTTCTGGGAGCCTTCGCGCAGCAGGTCGGCAAAACGACGGGCCCGCTCGCTGCGCTCGCCCACGACGATGCGCGAGGGGTGCAGGTTGTCGTACAGCGCCTTGCCTTCGCGCAGAAATTCGGGCGAGAAGAGCAGGTTCTGGCAGCCCAGTTCGGCGCTGAGTTGGCGGGTGTAGCCCACCGGCACGGTGGACTTGATGACCATCACCGCCTCGGGGGCCAGGGCCATCACGTCGCGCACCACCGCCTCCACCGAGCGGGTGTTGAAGTAGTTGGTGACGGGGTCGTAGTCGGTCGGCGTGGCGATCACCACGTAATCGGCGCCGGCATAGGCCTGGGCCTTGTCGAGCGTGAACCTCAGGTTCAGTTCGCGATGGGCCAGATAGTCCTCGATCTCGCGGTCGGCGATCGGGCTTTGGCGGGCGTTGAGCATCGCGACCTTGTCGGCGTCGATGTCCAGGCCCACCACCTCATGGTGCTGGGCCAGCAGCACGGCGTTGGACAGGCCGACGTAGCCCGTTCCGGCAACGGCAATCTTCATGGCGCTCCCTTGGCCGGTCCTGTCCGGCGTCGCGTTATTGTGACCCCTGTACCGCGCAGGCTGGGGCAACCCCCCTCACGTGGCGTCCAGGTGCAGGCCCAGCCCCTGCATCTTGGCCCGCCGCTTGGCCCGGGCCGCGGCGTTGGCCACGTCCTCCGGCCGCAACGACGGCTGGGCCACCACCTGCACCGCCCCCACACTCAGCGTCGTCAGCGGATGAAAGCGCAGGTTGCCGTGCCGGTCCTCGGCCATCACACCGCCGGCTTGGCGCTCCGGTTCGTCATAGAGCTGCGCCGCCTCGGCATTGAAGCTGGCCAGGATGGCCCGACAGCGGGGTTCCCAGTCGTCACTCTGGAACAGCACGACGAAGTCGTCACCCCCCACATGACCGACGAAATCGCGCCGCGGATCCGTCTGGCTGGTGAGGGTGCGGGCGGTCAGCAGGATCATCTCGTCGCCGCGCCAGTAGCCATAGAGGTCGTTGAAGGGCTTGAACTGGTTGAGGTCGAAGTAGCAGGCGACGAAGTCGCGGCCCGCGTCCAGCAGCCGCTCGATGTGCTGGGTGATGGGGATGTTGCCGGGCAGCAGCGTGAGGGGGTTGGCATGCCGGGCGGCCTCGATGCGCGCCTCGGTCACGGCCCGCACCAGATCCTCCCCGGCGCCCAGGCCGCGGTAGCGGCCATGCTCGACGATGATCACGCCCTCGGACAGATAGCGCTGGTCCTCCGAGGTCAGCACGCCGGTGAGGGTGTCGATGTCGGCGGCAATGTCCAGCAGGCGCGGGGTGAGGTTGGCCGACACCGTGCAGGACTGGCGGCCGTACAGTTCCCGGAAGTAGGGCTTGGCGTACTGGGTGACAAAGCGGGTGCGGCTGACCAGGCCCAGCGGGCGGCCCTGGTCGTCGATGATGGCGATGGCGTGGCTGGCGTCGTCGACCGAGAAGCGCTGGAACAGCTCGTCGTTGGACACCGCGGGCGTCACCGGCTCGACCTCGCGCAGCACCTGGGGCACGGCGGCGCGCCGCTGCAGCGTGCGGCGGCGTTCCGGGAACACCGCCAGATCCTTGCGCTCGATCACCGCCAGCGCGGCGGGCAGCGCACGTGGCACGGGGACTGGCGCCGGCCGCCCCAGCAGCCAGCCCTGGCCCAGTCGGATGCCCAGGTCGCGCACCAGGTGCAGTTCGTCCTCGGTCTCGATGCCCTCGGCGATCAGGGTCGAGCCGAACACCTGGGCGATCTGGATCAGGGCGCGCAGCGTCTGCAGCTTTTCCGGGTGCTGCGGCAGCTGGTGCACGAAGTAGCGGTCGATCTTGACGAACTCGGGCTTGAGCTCGGACCACAGGCGCAGGCTGGAGCGGCCATCGCCGAAATCGTCCAGCGCGATGGCCACCTGGTGGCGGCGCAGCCGCTGCACGGCGGCCTCCAGGGCGGCGATGTCGCGCACGCGCTCATGTTCGGTCAGCTCGATCACCACCCCGCTGGCGCTCAGCGCTTCGTCTTCGGTCCGGGTCAGCAGCAGGTCCAGATCGGCCTGGCCCAGCGCGGTCACCAGCGCCTGGGCGCTGAGGTTGACGAACAGCCGTCCCGGCGGACGGTGCTGCAGCCAGGCCTGCAACGCCAGGCGCACGCATTCGATCTCCAGCGCGACCAGGCAGCCCTCGTCCCGCGCCGCGGCGAACAAGGCGTCCGGATGGGGCCAGGGGCAGCCGGCGGGCGTGCGGATCAGGGCCTCGTGCGCGGCACTGCGGCCCTCCGCCAGATCGGCAATGGGCTGGAAATGCGGTTGCAGACCACCCTGGGCCAGAAGGGCCTCGACCGTTTCCAACTGCACCACTCAAGTTTGGGGAGATGACCCCTACCATAGCCCGCCAAGATGTCGCCCCGATGAACGGTGGCGGGGAGGTCTCGATGGCGGTGTGGGGTGTGTGGCTGCAGTTTCTGGGGTGCATGGCGCTCATCGGCGTGGCGGGCGTGCAGCTCAGCCGACAGGGCGAGGTCATCGCCAGCCTGACGGGCCTGTCCCGTGGTTGGATCGGACTGGTGTTGGTGGCCACCGTGACGTCGTTGCCCGAGCTGGTCACGGGGCTGGGCGCGGTGCGGGTGGCGCAAGCGCCTGATCTGGCGGCCGGGGATGCCCTGGGCAGCTGCGTGTTCAATCTGCTGATCGTCGCGCTGGTGGATGGCCTGTACCGGCGCGGCCGCCTGTTCGTGCTGGCCTCGGCGGACCACGTGCTGTCGGCCGCCTTCGGGGTGGGGGCGCTTGCGCTGGTGATGCTGGCCCTGTGGCTGGAGCCCCAGGGGCGGCTGCGGGCGCTGGGGTCGGTCAGCCCGATTAGCGTGGTGCTGGTGTTGCTCTATTTCGTGGCGGTGCGCACGCTGTTCCGTGCCCAGGCGCGCAGCGACCGTCCCCCGGAGCCCGGCCTGCGGGCCGACCGCCAGGGCCTGCGGCGGGCGCTGCTGGCCTATGGCCTGGCGGCGCTCATCATCGTGGCGGCCGGGCTTTGGTTGCCCATGGTGGGGGCCGAGCTGGCCCGCCAGATGGGCTGGACGGACTCCTTGGTGGGCACCTTGCTGATGGCCATGGCCACCTCGGTGCCCGAACTGGCGGCCACGCTGGGCGCGCTGCGGGTGGGAGCCGTCGACATGGCGCTGGGCAACCTGCTGGGCAGCAACCTGTTCGATCTGCTGATCCTGGCCATCGACGACTTTGCCTATGCGCCCGGGAGCCTGTTCGCCCACCTGTCACCGGCGCATGGCGCCAGTGTCCTGGTGGCCATCCTGATGAATGCGGTGGTGGTGGGGGCGCTGACCTTCCGGCCGGACCGGCGACTCTGGGGCACCGCCAGCATGGCCGGGGTGACGCTGGCCCTGCTGTATGGGCTCAACGGGCTGCTGCAGGCCCAGGCCCTGCCTTGAGCCCTGGCGGGCCAGGCCGGCGCTTCAGAGACGGATGCCGCCATCCACCTCCAGGCAGCGGCCGGTGAAGTAGTCGTTCTCGAAGATGAACTGCGCGGCCTGGGCAATTTCCTCGGGCTGGCCGGTGCGGCGCAGCGGCACGGCCGACAGCAGCTTGTCCATCGTCTCGGCCGGGATGGTGTGCAGGATCTCGGTGGCCGTGAAGCCCGGGGCGATGGCGCCGACGCGGATGTTGTGGCGGGCGAGTTCACGGGCCCACACGGTGGTCAGGGCCACCACGCCGGCCTTGGCCGCGCTGTAGTTGCTCTGCCCGACATTGCCGGCGCGTGAGACGCTCGACAGGTTCACGATCACGCCGCCTTGCCCGGCGCGGATCATCTGCTCGGCCCCAGCGCGGGTGCACAGGAACACGCCGGTCAGGTTCACGTCCAGCACGGCCTGCCAGGCCGACAGGCTCAGGCGGTCCACCACCTGGCCGTCGCGCACCTTCAGCAGCATGCCGTCACGGGTGATGCCGGCGTTGTTGACCAGTCCGTCAAAGCGGCCGAATTCCTCGGCGATGCGGCTCATCACGGCCTCGACGCTGGCCTCGTCGGCCACGTTGGCGGTGTAGGCCCGTGCCCGCACCCCCAGCGCGGCGCATTCGGCTACGGTGGTGGCCAGGGCCTCGGGGTCGCGGTCGATCAGGGCCAGGTCTGCCCCTTGGCGGCCCAGGGCCAGGGCGATGGCACGGCCGATGCCGCGGGCGCCACCGGTGATGGCAATGGTCTTTTCGGTCAACTTCATGGGGTCTCCTGCCCAAGGTCAAAACGGGGATCTGTCAACGATTGAACCATCGATGTCGCCTTTCCGCCTCCATCTTTCCTGCAATTTGTGCCGCTATGGTGGCCCCCATGGCTTTTCAGAGAGCGGCTGTCACCCGACAGCTTGATTGAGATGAACACCACCCCCATCCGGCGCCTCTTCCAGGGCAGCCTGCTGCTCATCACGCTGTTGTGGCTGTGGGCCGATCCCCGTTGGCTGCAGCCGCAGACCTACTTCGGTTTCCGCACCGTGGCGATGCAGTACAGCGGCGTGCTGGCGATCGGGGTGATGAGCCTGGCGATGCTGCTGGCCACGCGGCCGCGCTGGCTGGAGCCGCGGCTGGGCGGGCTGGACAAGATGTACCGCCTGCATAAGTGGCTGGGCATCAGCGCCCTGGTGCTGTCGGTGCTGCACTGGTGGCTGGGCCAGGGCACCAAGTGGATGGTGCAATGGGGTTGGCTGGTGCGGCCCCCCCGCGGCCCGCGCCCGGCTGCCGCCGAGCAAGGGGGGCTGGAGGCCTGGTTCGGCACGCAGCGGCATCTGGCAGAGACCGTGGGGGAATGGGCCTTCTATGCGGTGGCCGTGATGCTGGTGCTGGCCCTGGTCAAGCGCTTTCCCTATCGCCTCTTTGCCAAGACGCACACGCTGATGGCGGTGCTCTACCTGACCCTGGTGTTCCACTCGGGGGTATTGACCCAGTTCAGCTACTGGAATCAGCCCCTGGGGGCGCTGATGCTGCCGCTGATGGCCGCGGGCACCCTGGCGGCGGTCTGGGTGCTGGCTGGCCGGGTGGGGCGTCACCGTCAGGTGGCCGGGCGCATCGTGTCGCTGCAGCATTACCCGGCGCTGGACGTGCTGGAAACGACGGTGGCGCTGGAACCTGGCTGGCCCGGCCATGCCGCCGGTCAGTTTGCCTTCGTCGTTTCGGACCGCCATGAGGGCGCCCATCCCTACACCATGGCCTCGGCCTGGGACCCCCAGACCCAGCGCATCACCTTCGTGACCAAGGCCCTGGGGGATCACACCCGACAGCTGCGCCACCGGCTGAAAGTGGGGCAGGCCGTCACGGTCGAAGGCCCTTACGGCTGCTTCAACTTCCTGGACGGGCGGCTGCACCAGATCTGGGTGGGGGCCGGCATCGGCATCACGCCGTTCATCGCCCGGCTCAAGTCGTTGGCGGCACAGCCGGTGGCCGGGCTGCAGGTGACGCTGTTCCATCCCACGGCCGTGCTGGAGCCCGAGGCCCTGGCCAAGCTGGAGGCAGACGCCCAGGCGGCCGGTGTGCAACTGCATGTGCTGGTGGATGGGCGCGATGAGCGCCTGACCGGCGAACGCATCCGCCAGCGGGTGCCTGAGTGGGCGCAGGCCAGCGTGTGGTTCTGTGGCCCGGCCGGGTTCGGCCGCAGCCTGGCAGCGGACTTCGCCGCCCAGGGCCTGCCGGCCAACGCCTTCCACCAGGAACTGTTCGAGATGCGCTGACGGCGCACCGGCGGGGTTGGCATCCCCTGCCCAGACGTTGTGGCGGCCTGAGCGCAGGCGTCCAATCCCGGCCGATGAAACACAGCGGTGGATACCAGAAGCGGGCACGCAGGGCTTGGGCCCAGGCGTGGTGTGTGGCGGGCGGGCTGGCCTGCGGCATGACGGCCTGGGCCGCGGACGAGGCTGACCAGTGCCCGGTCACCCGCCCGGACGCGCCCCACCATGCGGTCTGGGCTCGGTTTGACCAGGAACTGCGGGCCGCGCTGGCCGCGCGTGATGCGGCGGCACTGGCGTTGCTGGTGCGCTTTCCGTTGGAAGTGCGGCGGGATGGCGGACGGGTCCGCATCGAGGACCCGGTGGCCTGGCAGCAGGCCTTCGACGCGCTTTGGACGCCCGCTCGGGTGCAAGCCGTGCTGCAGACGCGCTGGCCCTCGCAGAACTGCGGCAGCGACGCGCTGGGCTACGCGGACGGCCAGGTCTGGGCTGAACTGGATGCCGATGCGGGCGTCGCGGAGCCCCGCATCGTGGCCCTGCGGCTGGACGCCCCCGGGGTGAGGGCAGGCCCGCAGTTCGTCTGCCGCACGCCGAAGTACCGGGTGCTGGTGGATCAGATCGGCTCGGCGCGTTACCGCTACCGCAGCTGGAACCAGCCGCACAGCCTGAGCGTGGCGCCGGATCTCACGCTGGAGGCCGGTCCTGTGGCCATCGGCGTCAGTGGCACCGGCGCCTGCGCCGCGCAGAGCTGGACCTTTCGCAGCGGTCCGGTGGTCTATGAACTGACGGAGCGAGGTTGCACCGACCGTTCGGTGCCGGCCTGGGTTCGCGGCATGCTGAGTGTGAACGTGCAGGGCCGGGAGGTGGCCAGCGCCTGGTGCGAGTGAGCGGGCGCGTGGTCGTGCCGCTCAGTGTGCTGGCGCCAGCGACGGGTCGTCGGGGCAGCGGTGGATCTCGATCGTGGCGTGCACCACTTCCTCGTGCACCGAGAGGCGTTCCCGGACCTGGTCGGCCGTCAGCAGCGGGTCGTGCGTCACGACGGTGACGGCACAGGAATAGACGTTCTGGCCCACCCGCCAGACATGCAGGTCGGTGATCTTGGTGTCGCCGGCCCCGGCGTCCGCCTCGATCACCTCGCGGATCTCGTCCACCACAGGGTGGTCCATCTCGCGGTCCAGCAGGATCTTGCCGGTGTCCGTCACCAGGCCCTTGGCCCAGATGCCCACCAGCACGGCGCCGACCAGGCCCATCACCGGGTCCAGCCAGGACCAGCCGTAGAGCCAGCCCCCCACCAGGGCGGCGATGGCCAGCACCGAGGTGGCGGCGTCGGCCAGCACATGCACATAGGCGGACTTCAGGTTCAGGTCGTGGTGGTGCCCGTGGGCAGGACCGTGGTCGTGCGCGTGCCCATGGCCGTGGGCATGCCCGTGTTCATGCGGATGCCCGGCCCGGCCCAGGATCAACGCGCACACCACGTTCACCAGCAGACCGAGGATGGCCACCACGATCGCCTCCCGGTAGTGGATGGGTTGCGGGCTCAGCAGGCGTTCTGTGGAGCCGACGATCATCAGCGCAGCCACCCCCAGCAGGAAGATGGCGCTGGCAAAGCCGCCCAGGATCTCGATCTTCCAGGTGCCGAAGGCAAAGCGCGGGTCCTTCGCATGGCGCCGGGCCAGGGCGTAGGCCGCGGCGGAGAGGCCGATCGCGACCGCATGGGAGCTCATGTGCCAGCCATCGGCCAGCAGGGCCATCGAGTTGAACCACCAGCCGGCGGCGATCTCCACCACCATGGTGGCCGCGGTGATCCACATCACCACCCGCGTGCTGCGCTCAGCGGCGGCGTTGCCGGTGTCGAAGACGTGGTCGTGGGTCCAGGGGGACAGGTTGTCGGTGTGCATGGGTTTTCCTGGGATGGGGGTCAGCGCAGGTAGCTGCGCAGCACGTCGATCAGCTCGTCGGCGCCCTGGGTGCGCTCGGCGTCGCTGGTGATGGCCGGATCGGCGATGTGGGAGCGCACATGGTCTTCCAGCACCTCGGCCATCAGGCCGTTCATCGCGCCACGCACCGCGGCGATCTGGTGAAGCACCTCGGCGCAGCCCTTCTCGGCCTCCAGCGAACGCTCCAGGGCTTCGACCTGGCCCCGGATGCGGCGCACCCGCCCCAGCAGCTTGGACTTCTCGCGAACGGTATGGCTCATGGCATGGGCAGGGAAATAGGGATAGGGGGGTATGGTATCAAGTCGAGGCAAGGCACCTCGATCTGCTAAGCTTTGCCCCGAGGAGATGGCATGCCTCCTTGAACCGCCGCTCTCCGGTCGGAGGGCGTGCTGATGATGCCTGCGCGATTTCCCGGGAGGGGTGCGTAGCGGCGTCCTTCTCTTCTCTGGACGAAAGGACGTGACCGAATGCTTGCTGTGATGGCCATCAGCCTGGGGGCGGCGTTGGGCGCCCTGCTGCGCTGGGTGCTGGGCAATCAACTCAACGCACTGTTTCCCATGCTGCCGCCCGGCACGCTGGCGGCCAATCTGCTGGGCGGCTACCTGATCGGCCTGGCGGTGGCCTTCTTCGCCAGCCACCCCACCTTGCCGCCGGAATGGCGGCTGCTGGTGGTCACCGGCTTTCTGGGCGGGCTGACCACGTTTTCCACCTTTTCCGCCGAGGTGGTGACCCAGCTGATGGCCGGGCGTCTGGGCTGGTCCCTGATGACCGTGCTGGTGCATGTGGCGGGCAGCATCACGATGACCTTGCTGGGCATCGGGACCGTGGGCCTGATCCGGCACCTCCGTTTCGCGGGAGCATGAACATGAGCACGTCCGGTTTCCAGGTCACGTTTTTCACCGGCGAGGGTCGTCGGCACGGCCACCAGCCCATGGCCCGTTGGCTGATGGACACCGCACAGCGCTTGGGCATCGGCGGCGCCACGCTGACCACGGCGGTGGACGGCATCGGGCGGGATGGCCGCGTGCACTCGGCCCACTTCTTTGAACTCGCGGACCAGCCTGTGGAGGTCACGCTGCTGGTGACCCCGGTGCAGTGGGAGGCTCTCGCCCGCGAGCTGACCGAGGCGCAGGCCAACGTCTTCTACGCCAAGACCCCGGTTGAGTTCGGCGTGCTGGGCGCCCCGCCGGCCGCGTCGTGAGTTTGCCCACCCGGGGGCCTTGGCCTCTCGGGAGGCGTCCCGGTCGGTCGTCGGCGAGGCAGCAGGAACCGTGTGAGTGCAGGCTGTCCCCCCAGGTGCCCCGTCCGTCGCAGCGGACTGGACGGGGCGCTGGCACCACGCCATCCTGCGGCATCGGTCGTCTGGAACGTTCCAGCGCCCCGCTGCCCAAGGAGCCACCATGAAAGCCCTGATCCTCTTTATCGCTTGGTGCATCCTGTTCGTGCTGGCGTGGCCGGTGGCCCTGCTGGCCCTCTTCCTCATGCCGCTGGTGTGGCTCATCACCCTGCCGCTGCGCCTGGTGGGCATCACCTTCGAGGCCCTGTTTGCGTTGATCCGCGCGCTGCTGTTCCTGCCGGCCCGGGTGCTGGGGTGGCGCGGCTGATCGCTGCGGTGGCCGCGTCGATGACCGGCCCACGGGCCCGTCGATGTCCGGTCAGCGATCCGGTGCGTACTTGTCGCCCACCTGCTCGCGCAGGGGGTGTGTGTCATAGACGATCTGCATCTCGTGGATCCGGGCGCTTCCCGGCCGAAAGCTGA
>JAYSCA010000032.1:0-12767 GCA_041915165.1 Ideonella sp. | reverse complement strand
AAGCATCCTGGAGGCACGCTTTGGTTTGCGCGTGGGTGCTGTCCTGACGGAGCGCAGCGCCCTGCCGCAGCACGACATCGCCGAACGGTTGCGCGTCGCCCGTGAGCAGGCCTTGGCCCGGGCGCGTAGCGCCCGCACGGCAGTGCCGGTCGCGCAGGCCGCCGCCGAGACCACCGGGGTGATCGCCCATTCGAACGGCACCTTGTCGCTGGGCAGTGCGGGCGGTGATCCCTTCCAGGGCGGCCGCTGGGCCCTGCTGGCCTCGTTCCTGCCGCTGCTGCTGCTGGTGCTGGCCCTGGTCCTGATCGACGCCTGGCACGACCGTGTGCAAAGCGCCACCGTGGCCGAGGTCGACACGGCCCTGCTGGCCGACGACCTGCCGCCCGACGCCTACACCGACCCCGGCTTCACCGAATACCTGAAGACCGGCCAACCCTGATGCCATGCCGATGACCGCTCCCTCTGTCTGCCAACGACTGGGCCTGCCTGTGCTGGGCTTGGTGCTGGCGCTGGCCGGCACCGCTGCCTGGGCCCAGGCCAGCCAAGCCAGCCCGGCGAGCCAAGCCGCCAGCGGGGGGACACCCTGGGAGAGCCTGAGCCCCGCCCAGCAGAAGGCCCTGGCGCCGCTGGCCAAGGACTGGAACCAGTTGCCCGAGGAACGTCAGCACAAGTGGGAAGAAGTTGCCGAGCGCTTCGACCGCATGTCCCCGACGCAGCGCCAGCGCGTGCAGCGGCGCATGACCGAGTGGGCCCGCATGAGCCCGCAGGAGCGGGACCGGGCGCGCCTCAACTACCAGAAGGCCCAGCAGCTTTCGGCCAAGGAACGCGAGGCCCGCTGGCAGGCCTACCAGGCACTCAGCCCTGAGCAGCGCCACGCGCTGGCCGCCAAGGCCCGCCCGGCCTCGGCCAGTGCCGAAGGCAGCAGCCTGCGCGCCCTGCGCCGTGCGCCCGTCAGTGCGCAGGCCCCCAAGTCGAACATCGTGCGCCCCACCCAGGGGCCGGGCACCGCGCCCAAGGCGGTGTCACCGGTGCTGGTGCAGGGGCGCCCGGGCGCCAGCACCTCGCTGATCAACCAGCGCATGCAACCCCCGGTGCACCAGCGTGCCGGCCAGCCGAAGATCACCGTGTCGCCGGCCGAGGTCGACCCCAACACCTTGCTGCCCCGCCAGCGCCCTGCCGCCCCAACGCTGCCGACGTCCGGAGCGGCCCGGTGAGCGGTTCGGTCCCCAGCTCGCCTGGCACCGCCGATCCTGCCCCCCTGCCCACCCCGGCGCTCAGCCGCCGGCTGGCGGCCTTCTTGTACGAAGGGGTGCTGCTGTTTGGCGTGATGTTCATCTCGGGCTGGCTGTACTCCACCCTCACCCAGTTGAAGGATCCGGACCATCAAGGCACCCTGGGCCTGCAGCTGTTCCTGCTGCTGGTGCTGGCCGTGTACTTTGGCTGGTTCTGGACCCATGGCGGCCAGACCGTGGCCATGAAGGCCTGGCACATCCGCCTGGTGGACCGCGCGGGGCAGCCTGTCACCCCCGGCCGGGCCCTGGCACGCTTCGCCTTGGCTTGGCTCTGGTTCGTCCCTGCCCTGGTGACGGCCAAGCTGGCCGGCCTGCATGGCGGCGCCTTGTTTGGCCTGCTGCTGGTGGGCGTGGGCGTTTATGCCGCGCTGGCCCGTTTGCACCCCGACCGGCAGTTCTGGCACGACGCGGCGTGTGGCACCCGCTTGGTGGACTGGCGCCCCACACGCAGCTGAGCTGCATCGCCAACTGCCGGGCATCGGCGACAATTCCCCCCGATGACGCCTCCGTTCCCCCGCCGTACCGGCCTGTCCCGCATCCTCCATGCTTTCGGTTATTCGCTGGCCGGCCTGCGGGCCGCCCTGCGGGGCGAAAGCGCCTTCCGTCAGGAAACCGTGCTCGCCATCGTGCTACTGCCGGCCGCCTTCTGGCTGGGCCACGGCTGGGTGGAAGTGGGCCTGCTGGCCGGCTCCGTGATCCTGGTGCTGGTGGTGGAGCTGCTCAACACCGCGGTGGAATCCGCCATCGACCGCATCGGTCCGGAGCGGCACGAACTGTCCGGCCGCGCCAAGGACCTGGGCAGCGCAGCCGTGCTGCTGAGCCTCCTGCTGGCAGCAGGCCTCTGGGCCGGGGCGCTCTGGCAATACTTCATGGGATCCGGCGCATGAGCCAACGACCTTTTTCCGTCTGTGTGTACTGTGGTTCCCGTCCGGGCAACCAGCCTCTCTATGCCGAAGCCGCAACCCGGCTGGGGCAGGAAATTGCGCGCCGAGGCTGGCGGCTGGTCTATGGCGGCGGCCATGTCGGCCTGATGGGCATCGTGGCCGACGCGGCGCTGTCAGCCGGCGCCCCGGTGATCGGCATCATCCCCGAACGCCTGCAGTCCCGCGAAGTCGGTCACCGCGGCCTGACGGAGCTGGTGGTGGTGTCCAACATGCACCAGCGCAAGCAGCGCATGGCCGAAGAAGCCGATGCTTTTCTGGCCATGCCTGGCGGGCTGGGCACCTTCGAAGAGTTGTTCGAGGTCTGGACCTGGCACCACCTGGGCTACCACAGCAAGCCCATCGGGCTCTTGAACGTGGCGGGCTTCTACCAGCCGCTGCTGGACTACATGGGCTTCGCCCACGAGCAGGGCTTTGTCGACGCCAGCCAGCAGCAGGCGCTGACGGTGGACGACGTGCCGGGTCGTCTGCTGGACCGGCTGGGCGCCCGCGCGGGCCACACGGCCCTCGGCGCGGGCCCGACCGACTACTCGGCCATCTGAGTGGCCTGAGCCCGCAAACGGGGCTCAGACCGCGTTCGCGTCGGTCTCGCCGGTGCGGATGCGCACCACCTGCTCCACCGCCGTCACGAAGATCTTGCCGTCGCCGATCTTGCCGGTCTTGGCCGCCTTGACGATGGCCTCAAGGGCGTGGTCCACGTCCTCGTCACGCACGACGACTTCGACCTTCACCTTGGGCAGGAAGTCGACCACGTATTCGGCACCGCGGTACAGCTCGGTGTGGCCCTTCTGGCGGCCAAACCCCTTCACCTCGGTCACGGTCAGGCCGGACACGCCGACATCGGCCAGCGCTTCGCGCACTTCTTCCAGCTTGAACGGTTTGATGATGGCGGTGATCTGTTTCATGGTGTGTTCTCCGTGTCAGGACATGCGCTCGTGGCGCCTGGCACGAATTTAAGCACGGAACTTCGAAGTGATCGGGTAGCGCCAATCCCGCCCGAATGCGCGGTGGGTGATTCGGATCCCGACCGGCGCCTGGCGGCGCTTGTACTCGTTGAGCTTGATGAGCCGCGTGACCTTCTCGACATCGGCCCGCGCGAAACCCGCGGCGACGATGTCGTCGATGCCCTGGTCCTCTTCCATGTAGCGGGCCAGGATGGCGTCCAGCACCTCGTAGGGCGGCAGGCTGTCCTGGTCGGTCTGGTCGGGACGCAGCTCGGCCGACGGCGGCCGGGTGATGATGCGCTCGGGGATCACCGGACCGATGCTGCCGTCGGCGCGGCGGGTCGGCTGCCGGTTCTTCCACTCGGCCAGGCGGTAGACCAGGGTCTTGGCCACATCCTTGATAACCGCGAAGCCGCCCGCCATGTCGCCGTAGAGCGTGCAGTAGCCGGTGGCCATCTCGCTCTTGTTGCCGGTGGTCAGCACGATGGCGCCGGTCTTGTTGGACAGCGCCATCAGCAGGGTGCCGCGGATGCGGGCCTGGATGTTTTCCTCGGTCGTGTCTTCCGGCAGGCCGGCGAACTGGGTGGCCAGCGCCTGCCTGAAGCCCTCGAACACCGGGGCAATGCCGATCTCGTCGTAACGCACCCCCAGCCGGGCCGCCATGTCGCGCGCATCCAGCCAGGAGATGTCGGCCGTGTAGGGCGAGGGCATCATCACCGCCCGCACCCGGTCCGCCCCCAGGGCGTCCACCGCCACCGCCAGCACCAGCGCCGAATCGATGCCGCCGGACAGACCAATGATGGCCCCCGGGAAGCCGTTCTTGCCGACATAGTCGCGCACGCCCATCACCAGCGCATGCCAGGCCTGCCCTTCCAGCGGTGGCAGCGGCGCAATGGGGCCACGGACATGGCCATCGGCGCCCACTTCCAGCATCAGCGTGGCGGGCTCGAAGCTGGGGGCGCGGGCGCCGACCAGCCCCTGGGCATCCAGGGCGAACGAGGCGCCATCGAACACCACCTCGTCCTGCCCGCCCACCAGATGGGCATACAGCAGTGGCAGCCCGACGGCCCGCGCGCGGGCCGCCATGCGGGCCTCGCGCTCGCCATGCTTGTCCAGATGGAAAGGTGATGCGTTGAGCACGCACAGCACCTCGGCCCCCGCGGCCTTGGCGGCCTCGGCTGGCTCGTCGAACCAGGCGTCCTCGCAAATCAGCAGGCCGCAGCGCAGGCCGCCCACTTCAAACACCACGGCGCCTCGGCCGGCATCACGCCCGGAGGCGAAGTAGCGCCGCTCGTCGAACACCTGGTAATTCGGCAATTCGCGCTTGCAATAGGTGGCCAGCACCTGTCCCCCCGCCAGCACCGAGGCCGCGTTGAAGCGCCGCGGCAGGGAATAGGACTTGGACCTAAGATCGGTGCCATCGTCCCAGTCCTGGGGATGGCCCACCACCACATGCAGCCCGGCGCAGTCGGCCAACTCGGCCGCCAGTTCCTGCAGGGTGCGCTGGCAGGCGGCCATGAAGGCCGGGCGCAGCAGCAGGTCCTCGGGCGGATAGCCGGTCAGCGCCAGTTCTGGCGCCAGCACCAGCTGGGCGCCCTGGGCGTGGGCTGCGCGGGCCGCCTGGGCGATGAGACGGGCATTGCCGGCCAGGTCGCCCACGGTGGCGTTGATCTGGGCCAGGGCGACGGAGAGGGTGACCGGACTGGACATGGCAGAGGAGAACAGGAAGGCGATGGATTATCACATCGGGGTCCATGCCCACCCGGGGGAGCTGGATGCGGCCGCCTGGGACGCCCTGCTCGCCCGCCAGGCCCAGCCCACGCCCTTCATGCGCCACGCCTACCTGAGTGCCCTGGTCGATTCCGGCAGCGCAACGGCCGAGACCGGCTGGGCCCCGGCCTGGTTCAGTGTCACCCAGCAGGGGCGCTTGGTGGGCGCCACCGCGGCCTGGCTCAAATCCCATTCTTACGGCGAGTACGTGTTCGACTGGGCCTGGGCCGAGGCCTACGCCCGCCACGGGCTGGCCTACTACCCCAAGCTGCTGGATGCGGTGCCCTTCACCCCGGTGCCGGGCAGCCGGCTGCTGGCCGAGGACGATGCGGTGCGCCGCCTGCTCTTGCGCAGCCTGCGCGAATGGGCGGCCCAGGGCCAGCTCTCATCCGTGCACCTGCTGTTTCTGGACGACGCCGAGCACGCCGCCGCGCAGGACGAGGGCTACCTGATGCGCCAGGGCGTGCAGTTCCACTGGCAGAACCGGCCGGGCCAACCCTTTGCCGACTTCACCGACTTCCTGGCCAGCCTGCAGCGCGAGAAGCGCAAGAAGATTCAGCAGGAACGCCGCAAGGTCGAGGCGGCGGGGGTGCGCTTTCGGGCCCTGGAGGGGGCCGACATCACCGAGGCCGACTGGGACTTCTTCCACCGCTGCTACGAGGGGACCTACCGGGCCCACCGGTCCACGCCCTACCTGACGCGCGACTTCTTCACCCGGGTCGCCCGCGACCTGGCACCGCACTGGCTGCTGTTCATCGCCGAGCGTGAGGGGCGCCCGGTGGCGGCCTCGCTGCTGGCCATCGACCGGGCCCAGCGCACCGCCTGGGGGCGCTACTGGGGTGCCACCGAGCCGATCGATTGCCTGCACTTCGAGGCCTGCTACTACCAGCCGCTGGCCTGGTGCATCGCCCAGGGTTTTGATCGCTTCGAAGGCGGCGCCCAGGGTGAACACAAGATGGCCCGTGGCCTGATGCCGGTGCGCACGGCCTCGGCCCACTGGCTGGCCCACCCGCAGTTCGCCCGGGCGGTGGAGGATTTCCTCGCCCGCGAAGGACTGGGCATGGACGGCTACCTGGACGAGCTGCGCGAGCACAGCCCGTTCAAGCGCCCCGCGTCCGCATGAAAAAAGCCGCCGGGGCTGCCCCCCTGGCGGCTTTCTGGCCGGATCCCGGAACCGTCAGGCCATCAGGCCTTTTCGGCGTGGCGCTTCAGGCCGTCGGTGATCTCTTGCTTGGCGGCAGCCACATCGGCCCAGCCTTCGACCTTCACCCACTTGCCCTTTTCCAGGTCCTTGTAGTGCTCGAAGAAGTGCTGGATCTGCTTGAGCACCAGCTCGTTGAGGTCTTCCAGCTTGGTGATGTGGGCGTAACTGGGCAGCAGCTTCTCGATCGGCAGCGCCAGCAGCTTGGCGTCGCCGCCGGCCTCGTCGGTCATGTTCAGCATGCCGATGGCACGGCAGGTCACGACCGAGCCCGCCACCAGCGGGAAGGGGGTGATCACCAGCACGTCGACCGGGTCGCCGTCGGCGGCCAGGGTCTGCGGGATGAAGCCGTAGTTGCACGGATAGTGCATGGCCGTGCCCATGAAACGGTCCACGAACAGCGCGCCGGACTCCTTGTCCACCTCGTACTTGACGGGGTCGGCATTGGCCGGAATCTCGATGATGACGTTGAACTGTTCGGGGATCTTGGCGCCCGGGGTCACGTTGAGCAGGCTCATGGTTGTCTCGTAGGTGTCGGTGGAGGGTTTGGAACCGGCGCACATTCTACGGACGCCAGCCAACGCAGTCTGACCAGACTGCGCGGTATGCTGGTCCCATGACGCTGCCCTGGCTTGGCGAGCACTGCCCCTTCCCCTCCACGCAACAGGCGCTGGGGGCCGACAGCGACGCCCCCGGTCTGCTGGCGGCGGGCGGGGGCTTGGCCGTGCCACGCCTGCGCGAGGCCTACCGCCACGGCATCTTTCCCTGGTATGGCGAGGGACAGCCGGTGCTCTGGTGGACCCCCGACCCGCGGATGGTGCTGCCGGTGGCCGAATTCCGGCTCGCCCGCTCGTTGCGCAAGACCTTGCAGAAGTTCCTGGCCACGCCGGGCTGCGAGATCCGCTTCGACCACGGCTTTCGCGAGACCATCACCGCCTGCGCCACGACGCCCCGCGAGGGCCAACCCGGCACCTGGATCGTGCCGGAGATGATCGAGGCCTATGTGCGCCTGCACCAGGCCGGCCTGGCCCACAGCGTGGAGACCTGGGTCGACGGCGAACGGGTGGGCGGGCTCTATGGCATCGGTCTGGGCCGGATGTTCTTCGGCGAATCGATGTTCGCCCACCGCACCGACGCCTCCAAGATCGCCCTGGCCGCGCTGGTGGCCTTCTGCCGCGCCGAAGGCATCGCGCTGATCGACTGCCAGCAACACACCCGCCACCTGGCCAGCCTGGGCGCCCGGCAGATCGAGCGCCCCCAATTTGAAGCCCATCTGGCGGCCACCGTGGACCTGCCCGGTCCGGCACACTGGTCCTATGATCCGGCCCATTGGGCCCGTCTGGGCATCGCCAGCCCGCCCCCTCCGGTTCCGCCAGCGCCGTGACACACCCGAAAGAGTTCCCGTTCTCCTCGCTGCAGTTCTACGCCACGGCCCCTTATCCGTGCAGCTACCTGCCCGAGCGCACGGCCCGCTCGCAGGTGGCCACGCCCAGCCACATGATCCACGCCGAGGCCTACTCGGCCCTGGTCGCCAGCGGCTTCCGGCGCAGCGGGCTGTTCACCTACCGCCCCTATTGCGATGAGTGCCGGGCCTGCGTGCCACTGCGGCTGCCGGTGGACCGCTTCCAGCCCGACCGCGCCCAGCGACGCGCCCGCGCCGCCCATCAGCACCTGCGCAGCCGGGTGATGCGGCTGGGCTTCGTCTCCGAGCACTACGCCCTGTACCTGCGCTACCAGTCGGCCCGCCACGCTGGCGGCGGCATGGACCAGGACAGCGTGGACCAGTACACCCAGTTTCTGCTGCAGAGCAGGGTCAACTCCCGGCTGGTGGAGTTCCGCGAGCCGGCCGCCGACGGCCCGGGGCTGCTGCGCATGGTGTCCATCGTCGACATCCTGGCCGACGGGCTGTCCGCCGTCTACACCTTCTATGACCCGACAGCCAAGGGCAGCTACGGCACCTACGGCGTGCTCTGGCAGATCGAGCAGACCCGTCAGCTCAAGCTGCCCTATCTGTACCTGGGCTACTGGATCGCCGAAAGCCCCAAGATGGCCTACAAGACGCGTTTTCACCCTTACCAGCTGCTGCAGGGCGAACGCTGGGTCGAACCACCGGCCGACGACCACGCGCCATCCAGCCTCGGCTGAGGTTCGTCGGCCCGGGCTGCCGTCTGTCGCACGACCCAGGCCAGTCCGTGGCCGCCCGGCTAGCCTGTGGCCCTTGTCCTGTCCACACGGAACCCCGCATGCGCCCCCAACGCCGCACCCTGCTCGTCACTCCGCTGCTGCTGGCCGGCGCGGCGCTTTCCGCCCCTGCCCAGGCCTGGGAACTGCCCCTGGGGCTACCCCTCCAGGGCTCGGGCCAGCGGGTATCGCAGGACCGCTCGGTCCCATCCTTCACCCGCCTGCAAGCCGACGGCCCCTTCGAGGTGACGGTGCGACCGGGCACGGCCCGACGTGTCCAGGTGCGTGCCGATGACAACCTGCAGACCCTGGTGGACACCCATGTCGAAAACGACACGCTGGTGATTGCCCCCACCCGGCAGACCGGCTGGTACAGCCGCGAGAAGATCCAGGTGACCGTGGAGACCCCGGCCTTGGCGGCGGCCAGCCTGCGCGGCAGCGGCCGACTGAGCTTGGAACGGCTTCAGGGCGGCCCCTTTGCGCTGGCGCTCAGCGGATCGGGGGAGATCCGCCTGGCCGACGCCCGCCTGACGCGACTGAACGTCCAGCTGGCCGGCTCAGGCGACATCTGGCTGCAGGGCCAGGCCGATGAGGCACGCTACGAACTGGCCGGCTCAGGAGGCGTCCACGCCGACCCGCTGCAGGCTCGCCAGCTCAGCGTGAGTGTGGCGGGCAGTGGCGACGCGGTCGTCCGGGCGCAGGACACCCTGACGGTTCAGATCGCCGGCTCGGGCAACGTCCGCTATGCCGGCACGCCCCGCGTGCGGCAGCAGGTGGCCGGCTCAGGTCGCGTCAGCGCGTCGAAGGAACCTTGATCCTACGGGCCCTGTCCCGACATCGGCTGGGCCATAATGCAGTTCCCTTGACTGCCCGGAGCGACGTTCCCGCTCTCGCGCACTGCCATGAACTGCCTCCGTTCCCTCCCCCCCTTGCTCCTGTCCCTGGCGCTGGTCGGGGGACTGGGCGCCTGCACGGCGCCTGCCGCCCATGTCCGCGTGGTCTTCCAGGTCGATGACGGTGGCCAGTGCCGGATGAACGGCCAGGCGGTGCCCTGCCCGCAGGCCGGCGCCGACGCCACCGGGCGCTGGGCCGTGAACCAGATCCATGCCGTGCTGCTGCCCTCCGCGCACGCGCCCCAGGCCGCCGTCCAGGCCCTGGATGAGAGCCTGCGCGAGGCCCACATCGCCCATGTCCAGTTCGGGGACCCCAGTACCTTCAAGTACGACCCGAACGAGAACGGCTTCCACATCTGACCTGACCCGACGCCGCCAGCCCCGCAGGGGCGCGGTGGCCGCCCTTCATGAAGAAACTGCAAGAGCTGCGCGTCCGGCGCGTGGGCATCGACACCTGGCGTGAGAACGTCGCCTATCTGCACCGCAACTGCGCGGCTGTGCGGGCCGCCGGCTTCCAGGCCCTGGCCAAGGTGCTGGTGCGCGCCAATGGCGCGGCCATCAACGCCGTGCTCAACGTCGTGGACGACGACTGCATCGTGCAGCCCGACGAGCTCGGCCTGTCCGAGGACGCCTTCGCCCGCCTGAACGTCGAGGCCGGCCATCCCGTGCATGTCTGGCCGGCCGAACCGCCGCTCTCCCAGCCCGCCCTGCGCAGCAAGATCGCCGGGGAGCGACTCGGGCGCGAGGACTGGCGCGCCATCATCCGGGACGTGGCCCAGGCCCGCTATTCCAAGATCGAGCTGGCTGCCTTCGTGGTGGCCACCAATGGCTACGACCTGGAACGCGAGGAGGTGCTGTACCTGACCGACGCGATGATCGACGTCGGTCGCCGGCTGGACTGGCAGCACTCGGTGCGCGGCGGCCCGGTGGTGGACAAGCACTGCATCGGCGGCATCCCGGGCAACCGCACCTCGATGCTGGTGGTGCCCATCGTCACCGCCCACGGCATGCTGTGCCCCAAGACCAGCTCGCGGGCGATCACCTCGCCGGCCGGCACCGCCGACACGATGGAGGTGCTCACGCAGGTCGAGCTGCCGCTGGAGCGGCTGCGCCAGATCGTGCGCGACACGAACGGCTGCCTGGCCTGGGGCGGCACGGCCGGCCTGTCGCCCGCCGATGACATCCTGATCTCGGTCGAGCGCCCGCTGGCCATCGACTCGCCCGGTCAGATGGTGGCCTCCATCCTGAGCAAGAAGATCTCGGCCGGCTCCACCCACCTGGTGCTGGACATCCCGGTCGGTCCGACCGCCAAGGTGCGCTCAATGGCCACGGCCCAGCGGCTGCGCAAGCTGTTCGAATACGTGGCTGGGGCGCTGAACCTGCACCTGGAGGTGATGATCACCGACGGCAGCCAGCCGATCGGCCGGGGCATCGGCCCCGTGCTGGAGGCCCGCGATGTGATGCAGGTGCTGCGCAACGACCCCGATGCCCCCGCCGATCTGCGCGACAAGGCCCTGCGGCTGGCCGGCCGCGTGATTGAGTTCGACCCCGACGTGCGCGGCGGCGACGGCTGGCGCATTGCCCGCGACATCCTGGAATCGGGCCGAGCGCTGACGCAGATGGAAGCCATCATCGACGCCCAGGGCCGCCGCCCCGACCCGCCGACGCTCGGCACGTTGACGCACGAGGTCTGCGCCCCGCGCGACGGCATCGTGCGGGCGATCGACAACCTGCAACTGGCCCAGGTGGCCCGTCTGGCCGGCGCACCGCAAGTGCCCGGCGCGGGTGTGGACCTGCTGTGCAAGGTGGGCGACCCGGTGCTGCAGGGCGTGCCGCTCTACCGCATCCACGCCCAGTACCCGGCCGACCTGAACTTTGCCCGCGAACGCTCGACCCGCGACAGCGGCTACACCGTGGAGGCGCCATGACCCCGCCCTGGCCCGCGCTCAGCCTGGTCCTGGCCTTCGAGGACGAAGCCGTCGAGGCCGAGGCTCTGGCCCGGCAGCTGGACTGCCCCCTGGCCCAGGTGGCCCGGCACCGTTTTCCCGATGGCGAGCTGAAGCTGACCCTGCCGACACCGCTGCAAGGCACAGTGCTGGTTTACCGCGGGCTGCACCAGCCCAACGAAAAGCTGGTGGAGTTGATGATCACCGCCCCGGCCGCCCGGGCGCTGGGCGCCGAGCGACTGCTGCTGGTGTGCCCTTACCTCGCCTACATGCGGCAGGACATCGCCTTCCACCCCGGTGAGGCGGTCAGCCAGCGCCACATCGCGGGTCTGCTGGCCAGCCGGTTTGACGGGCTGGTCACGGTCGATCCGCACCTGCACCGCATCGCCTCGCTGGACGAGGTGATGCCGGGCTGCCGTGCGCGATCGCTGTCCGCCGCCGGCCTGCTGGGCCGCTGGGTGGCCCAGCAGGTGCCGCAGCCGCTGCTGCTGGGCCCCGACGGCGAGGCCGAGCAATGGGTGCGCGAAGCGGCCCAGGCCAGCGGCAGCGCTGGCGCCTGGTGCCTGAAGGAGCGCCATGGCGACCGCGAAGTCGCGGTGAAGCTGCCGCCCTCGGTCGATTTCCGGGGCCGGGCCGTGGTGCTGATCGACGACGTGGCCAGCACCGGCCGCACCCTGGTGGCCGCAGCCCAACTGGCGCTGGCCGCGGGCGCAGCCTCGGTGGATGTGGCGGTGACACACGGCCTGTTCGTCGGCGACGCGCTGGCGGCCCTGCAGGCGGCCGGCATCCGCCACATCTGGAGCAGCGACTGCGTGCCCCACCCCAGCAACGCCATTCCAGTCGCTCCGCTGCTGGCCGAAGGCGTGCGCCAGGTGATGGCGGGCGACTGAGCGCGACACGAGCCGTGCAAAGAAAAACCCCGTGCGCCAGAGGCGGACGGAGTTTTTGCAGGTCTTGGTGGGCGGTGCAGGGTTCGAACCTGCGACCCCTGCCGTGTGAAGGCAGTGCTCTACCACTGAGCTAACCGCCCGGTCTTCGGGTCAGGCTGAAGCGAATCTGGTGGGCGGTGCAGGGTTCGAACCTGCGACCCCTGCCGTGTGAAGGCAGTGCTCTACCACTGAGCTAACCGCCCGGCTGCTTTCTGCGGGTCTGTGAAAACAGGCCCTTCAGTCAGCGAACAACTGCTTCAGCAAGAAGTCGTTCCCGGGAAAGTCTGCCATTATGCCATTGCCTTTTCCCATTCGGCAAGCACCTCGCCGGTCTTGTCGATGGATTTCAGCAATTCCTCATGCGCGGCCCGCTCGGCCTCGCTGACGGCCACCGTGGGCAGGGAGAAGGCGGAGAAATCCACCTTCTGCACCTGCAGCGCCGGCCCGTGGGCCGACTCGCCGCTGTCGATCACCAGGCTGTCCTGGCCGCGGGTCATGCGGATGTAGACCTCGGCCAACAGCTCCGCATCCAGCAAGGCGCCATGCAGGGTCCGGCTGGAGTTGTCCACTTCCAGGCGCTTGCACAAGGCATCCAGCGAATTGCTCTTGCCCGGGAACATGTCCCGCGCCATCAGCAGCGAGTCCGTCACCGAGGCCACATGGGCATGGA
>JAYSCA010000031.1:0-12871 GCA_041915165.1 Ideonella sp. | reverse complement strand
TTCCGCACCGAGATCCCGAAGATGTTCGCGGCCCTGCTGCTGGTGGCCGCCACCGGGGTGCTGATCCACCTGGGCTTCGAGCTGCTGGGCCGCTGGCTGCTGCGGCGCTGGCACGACAGCGCGCGGGACTGAACGCCCTGCAGACACCGCCGGATACACACGGTGACCGAGGCGAAACCCTCAAACCGCGCCGGGCCCGGATGAGCTGTCATCTGGCATGGCTAGCCTGCGGGCCACGATGAACACCCTCCCTCCTGTTTCCCTTCCCCTCGCGGGCCAGGTGGCCCTGGTCACCGGGGCCAACACCGGCATCGGCCGCGTGATCGCCCGTGAGCTGGCCCGCCAGGGCGCGCGGGTCTTCCTGGCCTGCCGCAGCGCCGAGCGCACGGCCGAGGTGCAGGCCGAGATCGACGCCCTGCCCGGGGCCCGGCCCGCGCCCTGGCTGCCGCTGGAACTGGGCGACTTCGCCTCGGTGGGCGACTGCGCGCAGCGCTTCCTCGACCAGGGCCTGCCGCTGCACCTGCTGGTCAACAACGCCGGCCTGGCCGGGGCCCGTGGCCTGACGCGCTCGGGCTTCGAGATGGCCTTCGGCGTGAACCACATGGGGCATTTCCTGCTGACCCAGCGCCTGCTGCCGGCGCTGCGGGCCGCCGGGGCCGCGCGCGTCGTCACCATCGCCAGCCGGGCCCACCGCCGGGTGGACGGCATCCCGTTCGAGCAGCTGCGCGAGCCGACCCGCTCGGCCACCGGCATCCCCGAATACAGCGTCTCCAAGCTGGCCAACCTGCTGTTCAGCGCCGAGCTGGGGCGGCGTCTGGCGGGCAGCGGCGTCAGCACCTATGCGGTCCACCCCGGCGTGGTGGCCTCGGACATCTGGCGCACCGTGCCGGCGCCGCTGCGCCCGCTGTTCCACTGGCTGCGCCGCATGATCACGGTGGACGAGGGCGCCCGCACGCCGCTGCGCTGCGCCACCGACCCCGCGCTGGCCGGCCAGTCCGGCCTGTACTGGAGCGACGGCGCGCCGGCCCAGCCCAGCCCGGCCGGCCGCGACGAGGCCCTGGCCCGCACGCTGTGGCAGCGCAGCGAGGACTGGACGCACTGAGCCGGGGCCCAAGCCCCTGGCGCCGCAGCGGCCGGCGGCCCTCGCTACCATGTGGCGCCATCAGGAGGATGTCGCGATGACACGGATGCAACGGGGGGCCCGCCGGGCCGTGCTGCTGGGGGTGACACTGGGGTCGCTGTGGTGGACCGGGGTGGCCGGCGCGCAGGACAAGGTGGTCTTTGCCACCAACTGGAAGGCGCAGGCGGCGCACGGCGGCTTCTACCAGGCGCAGGCCGATGGCACCTATGCCCGTTACGGCCTGGCGGTGGAGATCCGCCAGGGTGGGCCGCAGGTCAACAACCGGCCGCTGCTGCCGGCCGGCAAGATCGACTTCCTGATGACCGGCAACCTGCTGCACAGCTTCGACAACGTGAAGAACGGCGTGCCCGTCATCACGGTGGCCAGCCTGTTCCAGAAGGACCCGCAGGCGCTGATGGCCCACCCGGGCCAGGGCTACCAGACCTGGGCCGACCTGAAGAAGGCGCCGGTGGCCTACATCGCCAAGGACGCACAGTTCTCCTGGTGGGCCTGGCTGAAGGCCGAGCAGGGCTTCAAGGACGAGCAGCTGCGGCCCTACAACTACAACCTGGGGCCCTTCCTGGCCAATGCCAAGAGCATCCAGCAGGGCTATGCGGTGGAGGAGCCGATCAGCATCCGCAAGCAGGGCGGCTTCGCGCCGCTGACCTTCCTGCTGGCCGACCACGGCTACAGCACCTACAGCACGACGATCGAAACGCGCGTCGAGACGGTGCAGAAGAAGCCCGACCTGGTCAAGCGCTTCGTCGAGGCCTCCATCCTGGGCTGGGTGCATTACCTGTACGGCGACCGCCGCGCTGCCGATGCGCTGATCCTGAAGGACAACCCGGAAATGGACCAGACCACCATCGACCAGTCGGTGGCCTTGATGAAGTCGCTGGGCATCGTCGACAGCGGCGACAGCCTGACGGCCGGCATCGGCGCGATGAAGCCCGAGCGCATCCAGGACTTCTACGACAAGATGGTGCGCGCCGGCCTGTACCGGCCGGGCGAGGTGGACCTGAAGAAGGTCGCCACCTTCCAGTTCGTCAACCACGGCCTGGGGCTGGACGAGAAGAAGCGGCTGCTGGCCGCGGCCCGCGCCCCCCAGAAGCCCTGAGCATGAAAAAGCCCCGCAGGGTCGCTGCGGGGCCGGGCCTTCAGAGACGCTCAGGGCGTCACTTGAATTTGTACTGGGCGCCCACGTAGAGGAAACGGCCGCGCGGGTCGGTGTAGCTCGGGTCGTAGCCCGAGATGAAGAACCAGGCCTGCTGTGAGAACGGCGGGGCGGCGTCGAACAGGTTCTTGACGCCGCCACGCAGCGTGAAGGCCTCGCTCACCGTCCAGGCGCCGGTCAGGTCCCACAGCGAGTAGGCCCCGACGCGGCGGTCGGGCTTGCCCACAATGCTCTGGTCCGTGTAGCCCGACAGGTGGCTGTTGGACAGGGTGGCGCTGTAAGGGCCCTGTTCCCAATCCACCGCCAGCGTGTGCCGCCAGCGCTGCACCACGCCATCGTTGATGAAGTGGCCCAGGTTGCTGACGTACGGGTCGCCGTTGCCGGTCTGCTGCTTGGACTTCAGGGTCCAGGTGCCGTTCAGCCGGAAGCCCAGGGTGCCGAAGCCGCTGTTCAGTCCGCTGATGCCGGCGCTCAGGTCCAGGCCGGAGATCAGTTGCCGGCCGCGGTTCTCCTTGACCAGGTCGATGTGGTCGATCCAGCCCGTGTCATCGCGGTGCACCAGATCGCCGTACTTGTCCGGGTTGGCCAGAATCACATCGGCACCCAGGGTGCTGATCAGGTCACGTTTGGCGATGTTCCAGTAGTCCAGGCTCAGGTTGACCCCGGCGGCCGGCTCCAGCACCGCGCCCAGCGAGAACTGGCGCGAGCGCTCCGGCTTGAGCCGGGCATTGCTGTACTGGTAGGTGGTCCAGGTGTCCGAGCAATCGGTCACGGTGTTGTCCGGGCTCTGCGCCATGCAGACCGGGTCCACCAGCGTGGCCGCCGTGCTCTGGCTCAACGGGCGGTAGAGGTCCGACAGGCTCGGGGCGCGGAAGCCGGTGCCGGCCGAGGCCCGCAGCAGCAGCGCCTTCATCGGCAGGTACTTCAGCCCGACCTTCGGGCTGGTGGCGCTGCCGGTCACCTGGTACTTCTCGTAGCGCAGCGCCGTCGTCAACTCCAGCGTCTTGGTGAGGGGGGCGCTCAGTTCGGTGAAGACCGCGGCCACGTTGCGGCCATGCCCGAAGTCCAGGTCGCTGCCGGCCGAGGCCTCGCCCAGGATGAGTTCATCGGCCAGCGCCTGGGACTGGTGGTAGCGCTGGGTCTCGCGGCGGAACTCCCCGCCCAGCGCCAGGCTGAGGTCGCCGCCGGGCAGGGCCATCAGCGGCCGGCTGGCCTTGAAGTCCAGGCTGTCCATCACCCCCACCGCGCGCCGCACCTCGCCGCGGATCTGGGCCGCCTCGTAGAGGGCCAGGCCGGCCGCGCTGGACGGGCCGAAGGCGTTGAGCGTGCCGTCGGCAAAGCCGTCCAGGACCATCTGCTCGTTCAGGTAGCCCTGGTGGTCACGGTCGGAGACAGTGCTCAGGCTGTGGTTGAACGCCAGCTCGTAATCCCAGTTGGCCAAGGTGCCGTTGAGGCCGGCCACATAGCGCTGGGTGGTGGAGACCAGCTCGCTCTCGCGCGCGCCGGCCTCGGCCAGGCGCACGCGGACATTGACGATGCGGTTGACGTCGTCGGCCGGCAGGCTGGCCAGGCTGGTGCCCGCCAGGGCCGGCACCAGCGACACGTCCATCGTCGCATCCACCCGGTTCGGGGTGCCGGAGTACAGCGTGCGGGCCCGTGCATAGGAGGCTTCTGCGAACAGCTGGTGGCCACCGCCCAGGTCCAGCACGCCGCGGCCGAACAGGTTGGTCTTCTCCGACTCCGGGTAGAGCTCGATGTCCCGCATGTAGTCGTAGGTGCAGCCGTCCACACCGCCGATGCCGTCGGGCAGGTAGAGGGTGGCGGGCGGGTTGCAGCCGGTGGCCGCGGCCGGGTTGATCGTCGTGCTGTCGATCACCGTCTTGCCATTGGTCGAGAAGCCTTCGGCCACCAGCGTGTCGAACTGGGTCTGGCCGTCCTCCCGGTCCAGCCGGATGTTGGCCGGGAAGCCGGCGCTGGACAGCAGGTCGGGCAGGCGCCCGGGGATGTTCAGGTCCTTGATGAAACGGCGTTGGCTGGCATTCAGGCTCTGGGTCTTCTGCAGGTCCACCACGCCGAAGACGTTGAAGCCGTCGCGGCCGTAGTCGCCGAAACCGCCGGCCAGCGAGGCCGTCTTCTTGCCGCCACCGCCTTCGCTGGTGTCACCATAGGAAACGTTGACCTCCGCACCCTGGTAGTCCTTGCGGGTGATGAAGTTGATCACGCCGCCGATGGCGTCGCTGCCATACAGCGAGGAGGCGCCGTCCAGCAGCACCTCCACCCGCTGGATCGCGGCCGCCGGGATGCTGTTCAGGTCCACGCCGCTGGCGTCGCCCGGCGAGGCGAAGTTGGCCATGCGCCGGCCGTTGAGCAGCACCAGCGTGGAGGACACGCCCAGGCCGCGCAGGTTGGCGGCATTCATGCCCATCTGGTCATGGAAGCCGCCGGTGCCGATGCTGGCGCCATCGGTCATGTTGGCGGCCGAGGCGCTCAGGCGGGCCACGATCTCCGCCGCCGTCGTCAGCCCGGCCTTGTCGATCTGGTCGCGGGTGATGACCTGCACCGGCAGGGCGGTCTCGCCGTCGATGCGCTTGATGGCCGAACCGGTGACTTCGATGCGCTGCGGTTTGGCCGCGGTGTCGGTCTCACTTTGGGCCAGGGCGGCACCGGTTCCGGTGGCGGTCAGTGTCAGCAAAGCGGCATGCACCGCGAGGGCGCCCAGACGAGGGCGCAGACAAGGAGAACGGCGGCACGGGGGTGCCGACACGGTGCGAGCCATGGAATCCCTCCGGGGCTGTGTGAAGCCGGTGTGTCTGTGGGTGTCCGGAGTCTAGGAAGCCAGGGCCCTGCCGGTCACAGCGCCGTCACCGGCCCGTCGCGAAAGCGCAACTTGGCGTCGCCTGGGTGCAACTGGCTGTGGTCCATCCACCAAGCCCGTCCCCCGGTTTGCGGCCAAGCGACATCTTCTTTTGCAATCGCACCATTTGAAGCATGACGCGGTGGTATCCCACCCCGGCCAGTGCCAAGATGGCAGCCTGGAACCTTCGGACTTTCGTCTGCTTCGCATGCGCCACTTCATCGCCGAACGTCTTGCCCGCCGTCGGGTGCTGCTGTCCCTGGTCTTGTCGGTCGCCACCCCCTGGGTGCAGGCGGCCCCCGCGTCCAAACCCGTCACGCCGGCCCAGGGCTATGCGGTGGTGATCGGCGGCGCGCTGAAGGCCGACAACGAGGAGGTCTGGAACAAGGTGGTGGCGCTGTCCGGCGGCAAGGGCGCGCACTGGGTGGTGCTGGCCACCGCCTCCGAGGCACCGGACAAGACCGGGCGTCGGCTGGCCGACCTGTTGGAGCGGCAGGGCGCGGTGGTCGACGTGCTGCCGGTGGCCCCGGCGCTGAAGTGGGTCGACCTGGACAAGGCCGTGCGCGACAAGTCGCTGCTGGAGGTGGTCAACAACGCCGACGGCATCTTCTTCTCCGGCGGCGCGCAGGAGCGCATCGTCGACACCTTTGCCCCCGGCGGCCGCAGCACGCCGATGCTGGAGGCCATCTGGGAGGTCTACCGCCGTGGCGGCGTGGTGGCGGGCACCTCGGCCGGGGCCGCGATCATGAGCGCGGTGATGTTCCGCGACGCCCCCAGCGTGATCAACGTGATGAAGGGGCAGCTGCACGATGGCAAGGAGGTGGACCGCGGCCTGGGCTTTGTCGGTCCCAACCTGTTCGTGGACCAGCACTTCCTCAAGCGCGGCCGATTCGGCCGCATGATCCCGCTGATGCTGGCCAAGGGCTACAAGCTGGGCCTGGGCGTGGATGAAAACAGCGCCGCGATCGTGCATGGCGACGACATCGACGTGATCGGGGCCAAGGGCGCGCTGCTGGTCGACCTCAACGACGTCGAGACCGACCCCAAGGTCAGTGCGCTGAACGTGACCGGCGCCCGCCTGACCTACCTGGACCGGGGCGACAGCTACAACCTGGGCAACCGCCGGGCCACGCCGTCCGAATGGAAGCAGCGGGGCCAGCTGCTGGACCCGAACGCCAAGGGCTACAAGCCGGACTTCACCGCCCCGTTGTACTACACCGACATGCTGGGCGACACCGCGCTGGTCAATGCGATGGGCTACCTGATCGACAGCAACCAGAAGGAAGTGCGCGGCCTGACCTTCGACCCGCTGGCGTCCTCCAACGACAAGCGGGCCGACCTGGCCTTCCAGTTCCGCCTCTACAAGGGCAAGGACTCGGTCGGCTGGTACTCTGATGAAATGGGCGGCGAGGATTACAGCGTGATCAACCTTTACCTGGACATCGTGCCGGTGCGCATGGCGCGCCCGCTGACGACCCCGTGGACCTCGCGCTGACCCCGGTCCGCTCCGCCGCCTTCCCACTGTTCCGATCCTGTCAGGAGAACCCGTTCATGCAACGCCGTCAACTCGTCACCGCGCTGGTGCTGGCCGCCGCCAGCCTGGGCGCCGCCGCCCAGGCCCCCGACTGGAAGAAGATCCGCATCGGGGTGGAGGGCGCCTACCCGCCGTTCTCCGAAGTCGGCACCGACGGCAAGCTCAAGGGCTTTGACATCGACATCGCGCAGGCGCTGTGCGCCGAGATGAAGGCCCAGTGCACGCTGGTGCAGCAGGAATGGGACGGCATGATCCCGGCCCTGCAGGCGCGCAAGTTCGACGCCATCATCGCCTCGATGGCCATCACCGAGGAACGCAAGAAGTCGGTGCTGTTCTCCGACAAGTACCAGAACACGCCGCCCTGGCTGATCGGCAAGGGCAGCCTGCCGCACGACATCTCGCCGGCCGCGATGAAGGGCAAGAAGATCGGCGTGCAGCGCACCTCCATTCACGACCGCTGGGCCACCGCCACCTACAAGGACAGCGAGATCGTGCGCTACAGCAAGCAGGACGAGGTCTTCCTGGACCTGGCCGCCGGCCGCATCGACGCGACCGTGTGCGACTCGGTCGCCGCCAACCTGGGCTTCCTGAAGACCCCGGCCGGCAAGGGCTTCGCGGTGCTGGGCACGCCGCCGGACGATCCCGCCTTCTTCGGCGCCGGTGCCGGCATCGCGGTGCGCAAGAACGACGCCGTGCTGCAGCAGAAGTTCAGCGCCGCGATCAAGGCCATCCGCGCCAACGGCGTCTACCAGAAGATCAACGCCAAGTACTTCGACTTCGACGTCTACGGCAAGTAAGCCGGACGCACGGGAGGGCCGCGGACGATGCTGCATGGTTATGGCGCCAGCCTGTTGCAGGGCGCGCTGCTGACGCTGGGGGTGGCCCTGGCCTCGCTGGCCATCGCGCTGCTGCTGGGGCTGGCCGGTGCGCTGGCCAAGCTCTCGCGCTGGCGCTGGCTGCAGTGGCCGGCCACGCTCTACACCACGCTGATCCGGGCGGTGCCCGACCTGGTGGTGATGCTGCTGGTCTTCTATGGCGGGCAGATGCTGGTCAACAAGATCGGCGAGGCGCGCGGCTGGGACTACATCGACGTCGACCCCTTCATCGCCGGCGTGCTGACCATCGGCTTCATCTTCGGCGCCTACCTGACCGAGGTGCTGCGCGGCGCCTTCCTGGCCGTGCCGCCGGGCCAGCGCGAGGCGGCCCTGGCCTACGGCATGAACCGCTGGCAGGTGCTGACCCGGGTGGTCGGGCCGCAGATGCTGCGCCACGCGCTGCCGGCGCTGTCCAACAACTGGCTGGTGATGATCAAGAGCACCTCCATCGTCTCGGTCATCGGTCTGTCGGACATGATGAGCCGAGCCGGCCAGGCCGCCGGCGCCACGCGCGAGCCCTTCCTGTTCTACGCCGTGGTCGGGGTGATGTACCTGGCCTTCACCACGGTGTCCGAGCTGGGCTTTGCCTGGCTGGCGCGCCGGCTGTCGGTCGGCGTGCGCCAGGTGGCGCTCTGAGGCCCGGAGGAACCGCCCATGGACTTCCAGGCCATCCGCGACAGCCTGCCGCTCTACTACCACGGCACCCTGGTCACGCTGACGCTGCTGGCGGCGGCCTTGCTGGCCGGTGGGCTGTGCGCGCTGCCGCTGGCGATGCTGCGCAGCCTGCCCATCGCCTGGCTGTCCCGGCCCGTTTGGGCCTTCACCTACGTGATTCGCGGCACCCCCATGCTGGTGCAGCTGTTCCTGCTGTACTACGGCCTGGCCCAGTTCGAGCTCGTGCGCAACAGCCCGGCCTGGCCCTGGCTCAGCTCGGCCTGGTTCTGCGCCATCGCGGCCTTCGCCATCAACACCTGCGCCTACACCACCGAGATCCTGCACGGCGCGATGAGGGCCCTGCCGGCCGGTGAAATCGAGGCGGCCCAGGCCATGGGCATGTCGCGCTGGGTGACCTTCCGCCGCATTGTCCTGCCCTCGGCCTTCCGGCGCGCGCTGCCCGCCTATGGCAACGAGGTGGTGCTGATGCTGCACGGCACCTCGCTGGCCAGCGTGGTCACGCTGGCCGACCTGACCGGCGCGGCGCGCGAGATGAATTCCACCTACTACCTGCCGTTCGAGGCCTTCCTGACCGCGGCGGTCTTCTACCTGGCCATCACCGTGGTGCTGGTGGGCCTGTTCCGGGCGGCCGAGCGCCGCTGGGTGCAGCCGCTGCAGGGCCGGCACTGATTTCTCCCCATCACGATGCACACCGTTCGACACGTCCTGGCCAGCGCCACCCCCGGCACCACCCACGAACTGATCAGCCTGCACTACGGCACCCCGGGCCAGGGGCCCAAGGTGGCGATCCAGGGCTCCCTGCATGCCGACGAGGTGCCTGGCATGCTGGTGGCCTTCCACCTGCGCCGCCAGCTGGACGCGCTGGAGGCCGCAGGCCGGCTGACCGGCGAGGTGGTGCTGGTGCCCATGGCCAACCCGCTGGGGGTGGGGCAGTGGGTGCTGCACGGCTACCAGGGCCGCTTCGAGCTGGGCAGCGGCGAGAACTTCAACCGCCACTACGCCAACCTGACCGACGCGGTGCTGGCGGCGGTGCAGGCGCAGCTGGGCGCCGACCCGGTGCGCAACGTGGCGCTGGTGCGCGGCGCCCTGCGCGACGCGGTGGCCGTGCTGCCGGCCACCAGCCCGCTGCAAAGCCTGCGCAAGACCCTGCTGGGCCTGGCCATCGACGCCGATGTGGTGCTGGACCTGCACAGCGACGGCGAGGCCTTGCTGCACCTCTACACCACGCCGCAGACCTGGGACCACGGCGGCGAGCTGCTGGCGCGCTGCATCGGCGCCGAGGTGGCGCTGCTGGCCGAACGCTCCGGCGGCGACCCGTTCGACGAGGCCTGCTCGATGGTCTGGCCGCAGCTGGCCGAGCGGCTGGGCCCGGCCACGCCGCTGCCGCCGTCCTGCCTGGCCGCCACCATCGAGCTGCGCGGCGAGGCCGATGTGCGGCACGACCTGGCCGCCGCCGATGCCCAGGGCATCGTCGACTTCCTGGTCCAGCGCGGCGTGGTGGCGCCCGTGGGCGGGGTGAAGCCGCCGCTGCCGCCGCTCAAGCGCGCGCCTACGCCGCTGGCCGGCTCCATCCCGCTGGTGGCGCCGCATGGCGGCATGGTGGTGTTCCTGCAGGTGCCAGGCACGCCGGTGTCGGCGGGGCAGCCGCTGGTGGACCTGATCGACCCGCTCAGCGGCGCGGTCACCACGCTGACGGCGCCGGTCGATGGCCTGTTCTTCGCCCGCGATCTGCGGCGCTTCGCGGTGGCCGGCATGTCCTTGGGCAAGGTGGCCGGGCGCGAGGCGACCCGGCAGGGCTCTCTGCTGTCTGTTTGAAGCGCTGAACCGATGACTGCCATTCCTCACCACCTGAAGGTCGAGAACCTGCACAAGCGGTTCGGCGAACGCGAGGTCCTGCGCGGTGTGTCGCTGCAGGCCCAGCCCGGCGACGTCGTCGCCATCATCGGTTCCAGCGGTTCGGGCAAGAGCACGCTGCTGCGCTGCCTGAACCTGCTGGAGCAGCCCAACGAAGGCACGCTGAGCCTGGGCGATGAAACGCTGCGGCTGGTGCGCGACCGCGACGGCAGCCTGCGCGCGGCCGATGCCGCCCAACTGCGCCGCTGGCGCACCCGGCTGGCCTTCGTGTTCCAGAACTTCAACCTCTGGCAGCACCGCACCGCGCTGGAGAACGTCACCGAGGCGCCCATCCACGTGCTGGGCCAGCCCCGGGCCGAGGCGGTCGAGCGCGGCCAGGCGCTGCTGGCCCGGGTGGGCCTGTCGCACCGGCAGCATGTCTACCCGGCCCAGCTCTCCGGCGGCGAGCAGCAGCGCGTGGCGATCGCCCGCGCGCTGGCAATGGACCCGGAGGTGATGCTGTTCGACGAACCCACCTCGGCGCTGGACCCGGAGCTGGTCGGCGAGGTGCTGAAGGTGATGCGCGGTCTGGCCGAGGAAGGCCGCACCATGCTGGTGGTGACCCACGAGATGGAGTTCGCCCGCGAGGTGGCCAGCCACGCGATCTTCGTGCACCAGGGCCTGATCGAGGAACAGGGCAAGCCGCGTGAGGTGCTGGTGCATCCGCACAGCGAGCGCCTGCGCCAGTTCCTCTCCGGCGGCCTGAAGTAGGGCGCGACCCGCCGTGGCGGTGGTCCCGTCCCTGTGGCGCTTTGGCCTGCTGCTGCGGCCCGGTTTCGGGCTGATGGGCCTGGCCGGGGTGCTGGAGACCCTGCAGGCCGCCAACCAGTTGCTGGAGCAACCCGCCTACGACACCGTGCTGCTGGCCGCCCAGGCCGGGGCCGTGCCTTCGGCCGAAGGCGTGGCGGTGCTGGCCCATGCCCTGGGCGCGGCCCCGCGGCTGGAGGGCGTGCTGGTGCACGCCGACGGCCCCTGGCGCGAGCGCCCCGCCGAGGCCGCACCGCTGCTGGCCTGGCTGCGCCAGCAGGCGGCCAGCCAGGCCGTGCTGGGGGGCGTGGGCACCGGCGCCGCCTGGCTGGCGGAAGCCGGCCTGCTGCAGGGCCACCGCGCCACCGCCCAGTGGCCCCACGGCGCCGCGCTGGCCGAGCGTCACCCCGAGGTCATCGTCTCGCAGCAGCGCTATGAACTGGACGTGACCCGGTTGAGCTGCGCCGGCCACCGGGCCAGCCAGGACCTGCTGATCGCCTGGCTGGGCCAGCGCCACGGCGAGCGCCTGGTGGCCGAGCTGCTGGCCGCGCTGGGGCGCGATCCGCTGGCGCCGCGCGAGGCGCGCCAGCGCCTGCCCCTGGCCGCGCCGGCCCGCGGGGGCTCTGCCAAGCTGTCCGAGGCCGTCGCGCTGATGGAGGCTAACCTGGGCGAGCCGCTGCCGACCGAGGAGATCGCGCGGCTGGTCGGGGTGTCGCGTCGCCAGCTGGAGCGGCTGTTCAAACAGCACCTGGATGCCTTGCCGTCGCGCTGGTACCTGGAGCTGCGGCTGGAGCGGGCCCGCGGCATGCTGCGCCAGACCCACCAGTCCATCCTGCAGATCGCGTTGTCCTGCGGTTTTGCCTCGGGCGCGCATTTCTCCAATGCCTACCGGGCGCGCTACGGCCACACGCCGCGCGAGGAGCGCAGCCCCCGGGCGGCCGCCTGGCGGGCGGCGCAGGCCGGGGTGTCCGTCCCGCCCAGTGCGCCGCCGGCCGTTCTTGATCGGAGTGCCGATGAGCCGAACCGTGACCTCCCCGTCGCCTGAGCCGGTGGCCGCCGCCTCGGGGCCTGCCTCGGGACGCTACCTGCTGCGGCCGGCCGCCCTGGCCGACCTGCCGGGCCTGGAGCGGCTGGCTCAGGCCAGCGCCATCGGCATCAGCTCGCTGGTGCCCGACCGCGCGCTGTTGCGCGACAAGCTGGAACGCTCGCTGAAATCCTTCGCCGCCGACGACGATGTGAGCGGCGAGGAGCACTACCTGTTCGTGCTGGAGGACCGGGCCCAGGGCGGCGCGCTGGTCGGCACCAGCGGCATCGCCGCCAGCGCCGGCTTCCACGACCGTTTCTACAGCTACCGCAACGAGTACGTGGTGCAGGTCAGCCCCGAGCTGGAGGCGCGCAACCGCATCCACACCCTGCACCTGTGCCATGACCTGACCGGCGTCACGCTGCTGACCGGCTTCCACATCGACCCGGCCCATGCCGGGGGGCTGGCGCCGCAGTTGCTCTCGCGCGGGCGGCTGCTGTTCATCGCCCAGTTCCCGGAACGCTTTTCCGACCGCATTGCCTCCGAGCACCCTGGCCTGGCCGACGACAACGGCCGTTGTCCCTTCTGGGACGCGGTGGGCCGGCGCTTCTTCCACATGGACTACCCCGCCGCCGAGCAACTGGCCAGCGGGCCGCGCCGCACGCTGATCGCCGAGCTGCTGCCGCAGTCGCCGATCTACGTGCCCTTGCTGCCCGAGGAAGCCCAGTGGGCGCTGGGCCAGCTGGCCCCGGTGGGCGAGCTGCCGTTCCAGATGCTGCAGGACGAAGGCTTCGACGCCGACACCTACCTCAACCTGTTCGATGGCGGACCGACGATGGAAGGGCGGCTGCCGCTGTTGCGCAGCGTGGCCGGGCGGCGGCTGTGCCCGTCAGCCGCGGCCGTCGCGCGGGCCTCGCGCCGTGGCGCCTGGCTGGCCGCCAGCACCGGCCACCACGGCTTCCGGGCCACGGCGCT
>JAYSCA010000030.1:0-12922 GCA_041915165.1 Ideonella sp. | reverse complement strand
GGCGCGCCCAAGGTGCAGACCATCGAGCATCTGATGTCGGCCTGTGCCGGTCTGGGCATCGACAACCTCTATGTGGACATCACCGCCGACGAGGTGCCCATCCTCGACGGCTCCTCGGCCTCGTTCGTCTTCCTGCTGCAGAGCGCGGGCATCGCGCTGCAGAACGCGCCCAAGCGCTTCCTGCGGGTGAGGAAGCCGGTCGAGATCCGCGAGGGCGAGGGGCGCCGCTTGATCTGGGCCCGGCTGGAGCCCTTCCACGGCTACAAGCTGACCTTCCAGATCGACTTCAACCACCCGGCCGTCGACGCCACGCCGCAGGAGGTGAGCTTCGACATGGGTTCGGGCCAGTACAAGCAGGAGATCGCCCGCGCCCGCACCTTCGGCTTCACGAAGGATGTCGAAGCGATGCGCTCGCGCGGGCTGACGCTGGGCGGCAGCATGGACAACGCGATCGTCATCGACGACTACCGGGTGCTCAACAGCGACGGCCTGCGCTACGACGACGAGATCGTCAAGCACAAGATCCTCGACGCGATCGGCGACCTCTACATCAGCGGCCACCCGCTGCTGGCGGCCTACACCTCGTACAAGGGCGGCCATGCCCTCAACAACAAGCTGCTGCGCAAGCTGCTGGCCGACGAGACGGCCTACGAGATCGTGACCTTCGAGGACGAGAAGAAGGCGCCGACGGGCTTCGCTGAGCTGGCCCCGGCCTGGTGACGCGGCGGACCGCCCGATGATGGTCTTTCGCCTGGTCTTTGGCCTGCTGCTGGTGGCGGGGCTGCTGTGTTTTGCGGCCTACATCGGCACCGGCAATCCGCTCTGGCGCCGGCGCGGCGTGGTGCTGGTCAAGTGGACCGTGCTGGCCGGCCTGGGGGCCGTGGCGGTGCTGCTGCTGGAGCGGCTGCCCGCCTTTCTCTGAGGCGCTGAGCGGAGCCGCCGCCTCAGGCGGCCGGCCGGGGCAGGCCGCGCAAAAAGGTGTCCACCCCCGTCTGCGCCACGGCCATCAGGTCGAACGCGCTGGGCAGGCGGGTCCAGTTGTGCATCAGGCCATCCACCAGCGCGAACAGCGCGGTGGCCTGGGCGTGGTCGTCCATCTGCGGGCTGAGCAGGCCCTGGCGCATCGCCTGCCGCAGCAGCCGGGCGATTTCGTCCACATAGCCGGCAATGCCATCCTGGCAGCGGTTCTGCACCGATGACATCTCGTCGGTGTACTCGGTGAAGTGCATCGCGATGGTGAACACGCGGCGCAGGCGTGCATCGCCGCTCAGCTGTTCCAGCGGTGCCAGCGCCAGGGCCGCCACTGCGGACAGCGGGTCGGGGTGCTCGTCCTCGATGTGGTCGGCATCGTCCACCGCCCACTCGCAGGGCAGCAGCACCCGGTCCATCATGGCGGAGAACAGCTCGGCCTTGTCCTTGAAATGCCAGTAGATGGCGCCCCGGGTCACCCCGGCGGTGGCCGCCACCTGCTGCAGCGAGGTGCGGGCCACCCCCTGGGCCTCGAACACCTGCTCAGCGGCATCCAGGATGCGGTGGCGTGTCACCTGAGCATCTTCCTTGGTGCGTCGCGCCATGGTGTCTCCCTTTACCCCTGTCATGGAACATACATTCAGGATTGTATGTAAACTCCCCGCCTCAACCCCAACATGCCCACCTCCGGCCCGGTTGATCCTGTGACCGGAGGTCTGCTGCGAATCAGCAAAGGATGACCATGGCTTTCAAGCCCCCGATCGCGCTGGATCCGGCGCCCGTGTCCTCTTCGTCCGCCGGCCGTGCGCGGGCGGCCCTTTCCGCACGCCAGGTCTGGCCGCTGGCCGGCCTCGCGGCCGCCGTGCTGGTGCTGGCAGGCTGCGGTCAGGGAGCCGGGGGCCCGGCGGGCGGACAGATGCCGCCCGCGCCGGTGGGGGTGATCACCGCCAAGACCACTGCGGTGGACATCTCGACCGAACTGCCGGGCCGTCTGGAAGCCATCCGCACCGCCCAGGTGCGGGCCCGGGTGACCGGGGTGGTCAAGCGCCGCCTGTTCACCGAAGGCAGCCTGGTCAAGGCCGGCCAGAGTCTGTTCGAGATCGATCCGGTGCCCTACCGTGCGGCCCTGGACAGCGCCCAGGCCACCCAGGCCAAGGCCGAGGCCGTGCTGATGCAGGCCCAGGCCACGCTGGAGCGCAACCGCCCGCTGGCCCAGGCCAAGGCCATCAGCGACCAGGACTGGGTCAGCACCCAGGCCAGCTTCAAGCAGGCCCAGGCTGACGTGGCCGCGGCCAAGGCCGCCGTGGTGCAGGCCAAGCTGAACGTCGACTACGCCGCTGTGCTGTCCCCGATCAGCGGCCGCATTGGCCGGGCCGAGGTGACCGAAGGCGCGCTGGTCAGCGCGGGTGAGGCCACGCTGCTGGCCACGGTCCAGCAGATCGACAGCCTGTACGTCAACTTCACCCAGTCGGCCGCCGACGCGATGAAGCTCAAGCGCGCCGTCGAGGCCGGCAGGTTCCAGAAGGCCGGCTCGGCCGAGGTGCACGTGGTGCTGGACGACGGCACGGTGTACCCGCTGGCGGGCAAGCTGCTGTTCTCCGACATCACGGTGGACAGCACCTCCGGCCAGGTGACGCTGCGCGCCGAACTGCCCAACCCCAAGGGTGAGCTGCTGCCGGGTCTGTACGTGAAGGTGCGCATTGCCACGGCCAAGGCCACCGAGGCCATCCTGGTGCCGCAGCAGGCCGTCTCGCGCGGCACGGCGGGCGACACGGTGATGGTGGTCACCGCGGACAAGCAGGTCAGCGTGCGTCCGGTGCAGCTGGGCGGTACCCAGGGCAGCCAGTGGGTGGTGCTGGGTGGGCTGCAGGCCGGCGACCAGGTGGTGGTCGATGGCTTCCAGAAGATCCGTCCCAAGACCCCGGTGAACCCGGTGCCGTGGACGCCGGATGGCGCGGCCTCGGGCCCGGCGGCTGCGGCCGCCCCGGCCTCGGCGGCCAGCCACTGAGTCAGGAGCGCATCGCATGCGATCCCGTTTCTTCATCGACCGGCCCATTTTCGCGTGGGTCATCGCGCTGTTCATCATCGTGATCGGGGCGGCGGCCATCACCCGGTTGCCGGTGGCCCAGTACCCGACGGTGGCACCGCCCTCCATCGTCATCACCACGGCCTACCCGGGCGCCTCGGCCCAGGTGCTGGAAGACAGCGTGCTGTCCGTCATCGAGCAGGAGCTCAACGGCGCACCGGGCCTGATCTACATGGAGTCCAGCGCCGACGCCAACGGCTCGGGCAACATCACCGTCACCTTCGAACCGGGCACCGATGTCTCCATCGCCCAGATCGAGGTGCAGAACCGGCTGAGCCGGGCCACGCCGCGGCTGCCCGCGGCCGTGACGCAGCAGGGCGTGCGCATCGACAAGGCGCGCTCGAACTTCCTGCTGTTCGTGATGATGACGTCCAAGAACCCGGCCTACGACCCCGTGGCGCTGGGGGACTACGCGGCGCGCAACATCCAGCCGGAACTGCTGCGCATCCCGGGCGTGGGCCAGGCCCAGCTGTTCGGCACCGAGCGCTCGATGCGCATCTGGGTCGACCCGGCCAAGCTGGTGGGCTACGGCCTGTCCACGGCCGACGTCAACGCCGCCATCGCTGCGCAGAACCTGCAGGTCTCGGCCGGCAGCATCGGCGCCTTGCCGGCGGACAAGGGCCAGACGATCTACGCGACGATCAACGTCAACGGCCAGCTGCACACGGTCGAGGACTTCGGCAAGATCATCGTGCGGGCCAACACCGACGGCTCGACGGTGCGGCTGAAGGACGTCGCCCGCATCGAGATCGGTGGCCAGGCCTACACCAGCTCGTCGCGCCTGAACGGCGTGACCGCGTCGGGCATCGGCATCCAGCAGTCGCCGGGCGGCAACGCGCTGGCCACGGCCACCGCCATCAAGGCGCGCATGGCCGAGCTGCAGAAGTACATGCCGGAAGGGGTGAGCTACGACATCCCCTACGACAGCTCGAAGTTCGTGAAGATCTCGATCGAGGAGGTCGTCAAGACCCTGGTCGAGGCCATCGCGCTGGTCTTCATCGTGATGCTGGTGTTCCTGCAGAACATCCGCTACACGCTGATCCCGACCATCGTGGTGCCGGTGGCGTTGACGGGCACCTTCGCGGTGATGCTGGCGCTGGGCTTCTCGATCAACGTGCTGACGCTGTTCGGCATGGTGCTGGCCATCGGCATCCTGGTGGACGACGCCATCGTGGTGGTGGAGAACGTCGAGCGCATCATGGCCGAGGAGGGCCTGTCGCCGCATGACGCGACGATCAAGGCGATGGGCCAGATCACCGGCGCCATCATCGGCATCACCGTGGTGCTGGTCTCGGTGTTCCTGCCGATGGCCTTCTTCAGCGGCTCGGTGGGCAACATCTACCGTCAGTTCTCGCTGTCGATGGCGGTGTCCATCCTGTTCTCGGCCTTCCTGGCCCTGACGCTGACCCCGGCCCTGTGCGCCACGCTGCTCAAGCCGGTGCCGGCCGACCACCATGAGAAGGGGGGCTTCTTCGGCTGGTTCAACCGCCGCTTCAAGCGCACGGCCAAGGGCTATGAAGGCGTGGTGGCGCGGGTGCTGCCGCGCGCCGGCCGCTACCTGGTCATCTACGCTGCCATCGTCGGCGTCGTCGGCTTCCTCTACACCAAGCTGCCGACCTCCTTCCTGCCCAACGAGGACCAGGGCTACCTGATTGTCAACATCCAGCTGCCGCCGGGCGCCTCACAGGCCCGGACCTCGGCCGTGGTGAGCCAGGTCGAACAGTTCTTCCTGCACCAGCCCGAGGTGGACAAGGTGGTTGGCGTGCTGGGCTTCTCGTTCTCCGGCTCCGGCCAGAACGCGGCCCTGGCCTTCGTGCCGCTCAAGCCCTGGGATGAGCGCAAGGGGGCACAGCACTCGGCACAGGCGCTGGCCGGCCGGGCCTTCGGGGCGCTGATGGGCATCCGCGATGCCTTCATCTTCCCGCTCAGCCCGCCGCCCATCCCTGAACTGGGCACAGCCACCGGCTTCAGCTTCCGGCTGCAGGACCGCTCCGGCCAGGGTCACGCCGCCCTGCTGGCGGCGCGCAACCAGCTGCTGGGCATGGCCATGCAAAGCAAGGTGCTGACGGGCATCCGCCCGGACGGCCTGGAAGATGCGCCGCAGCTGCAGCTCGACATCGACCGTGAGCGGGCGGCTGCGCAGGGCGTGTCCTTCAGCACCATCGGTTCGGTGCTGGCCACGGCGCTCGGCTCCACCTACGTGAACGACTTCCCCAATGCGGGCCGTCTGCAGCGGGTGGTGGTGCAGGCCGAGGCCGCGGCCCGCATGACGCCGGAGGACATCCTCAAGCTCTACGTGCCCAACAGCAAGGGTCAGCAGGTGCCGCTGTCGGCCTTCGCCTCGACGCGCTGGGTCAACGGCCCGATCCAGACCATCCGCTACAACGGCTACCCCGCGATGAAGATCGCCGGTGACGCCGCGCCGGGCTATTCGACCGGTGACGCGATGGCCGAGATGGAGAAGCTGGCCAGCCAGTTGCCGCCAGGCTTCGGCTTCGAGTGGACCGGCCAGTCGCGCGAGGAGAAGCTCTCCGGCTCGCAGGCCACCTACCTGATGGCCTTCTCGATGCTGGCGGTGTTCCTGTGTCTGGCCGCGCTCTACGAGAGCTGGAGCATCCCGGTGGCGGTGCTGCTGGTGGTGCCGCTGGGGGTGCTGGGGGCGCTGTGCGGCGTGTGGCTGCGTGGCATGCCCAATGACGTGTACTTCAAGGTGGGCCTGATCACCATCATCGGCCTGTCCGCGAAGAACGCCATCCTGATCATCGAGTTCGCCAAGGACCTGCAGGCCGAAGGCAAGAGCCTGCTCAAGGCCACGCTGGAAGCCTGTCACCTGCGCTTCCGCCCGATCATCATGACCTCGTTCGCCTTCATCCTGGGCGTGCTGCCGCTGGCGATCTCGTCGGGCGCCGGTTCGGCCAGCCAGCGGGCGATCGGCACGGGCGTGATGGGCGGCATGATCACGGCCACCGTGCTGGCCGTGTTCCTGGTGCCGGTGTTCTATGTCGTGATCCGCCGCCTGTTCAAGGGCGGCCACGTCAGCGGGCACAACACGATGATCTCCTCGGAGAAGACTGACAGCGCCGTGGGCGGCATGCTCAACAACGGCGGGGAGGAGCACTGATGTTCCGGCGTCTCACGATGACCCTGACACCGCTGGCCCTGAGCCTGGGCCTGGCGGGCTGTCTCAACCTGGCCCCGGACTACCAGCGTCCGGCCCTGCCGGTGCCGGCCCAGTTGCCGGCGGCCGCCACGACCCCTGCGGCCGAGCTGCCGGGCTGGCACGAGCTGGTGCGCGATGAGCGCCTGCGCCAGGTGATCCAGCGCGCGCTGCGCCAGAACCGCGACCTGCGGGTGGCGGTGCTGGGGGTGGAGCGCAGTCGGGCCCAGTTGCGCATCACCGATGCCGACCGCTGGCCCTCGCTGGGCCTGGGTCTGGCCGGCGAGCGGGCCCCCAACAGCAGCGGCAAGGAGGTCAACACCTTCACTGCCGGACTGCAGCTCTCGGCTTATGAGGTCGACCTGTTCGGTCGCCTGCGCAATGCCAGCGACGCGGCCAGCGCCACGCTGCTGGGCAATGTCGCAGCGGCCCGCTCGGCCCGGCTGTCGCTGGTCACCGGCACGGCCGCGGCCTGGCTGACGCTGGCCGCCGACGAGGAGCAGCTCGCGCTGGCGCAGCGCACCCTGGCCACACGCGACGAGACGCTGCGCCTGACCCGGCTGCGGGCCGATGTCGGGGCGGCGTCCGAGCTGGACCTGCGCGGCGCGCAGACCCTGTCGGCCCAGGCCCGGGCGACCGTGGCCCAGCTGCAGCGCCAGCGCGATGCGGACCTGAACGCGCTCAACCTGCTGGTGGGCGAAAGCCTGCCGACCGAACTGCTGCCGGGCGCGATGGCCGCCACCGACGCCCACTGGCTGGCCGAGGTGCCGGCCCAGGCCCAGTCCGAGTTGCTGCTGGGCCGGCCCGACGTGATGCAGGCGGAACAAAGCCTGCTGGCCGCCAACGCGAACATCGGCGCCGCCCGCGCCGCGCTGTTCCCGGCCATCACGCTCAGCGGCAGCTACGGCGTGGCCAGCGACAGCCTCTCGGCCCTGATCCACGACGGCGTCACCGCCTCGACGATCACCGGCTCGGTGCTGCTCAGCATCTTCGACGCCGGCCGCCGGCAGGCGAATGTCGAGGTGGCCAAGGTCAACCGCGACATCGCCGTGGCCCAGTACGAAAAGACGGTGCAGACCGCCTTCAGCGAGACGGCCACCGCCTTGCAGGGGCAGGAGCAGTGGCGTCAGCAGGTGCAGGCCCAGAAGGGGCTGCTGGAGGCCGAGCGCGAGCGCTACCGTCTGACCAAGCTGAAGTACGACGTCGGGGCGGCCAGCCAGCTGGATTACCTGGACGTGGAACGCTCGCTGGCCAGCGCGCAGCAGGGCCTGGTGCAGGTGCGCCTGGGTGAACTGCTCAACCGCCTGAGCCTGTACAAGGCCCTGGGGGGCGAAGAGCGGGGCGCGGCCCTCTCGGCCCAGACACCGGCCAGCGCGTCCCAGCCGTCCTGACCCGGACGCGCTTCAGGCGCTTGCCCGCCCGGCCACGGTGTTCCGTCGCCGGGCTTTTTTTCGTCGGATGGCCGGGGCTTGACATTGATTCGTATATTGGCGAAATTGAAAACATGGACAAGATCTTCAAGGCCCTGAGCGACCCGACGCGGCGCCGCATCCTGCAGTTGCTGCGCGAGCGTGACATGACGGCCGGTGAACTGGCCGACCGTTTCGCGCTGGGCAAGTCCACCTTGTCCGCCCATTTCCAGGTGCTGCGTGACGCCGAGCTGGTCACCTCCACCAAGTCCGGCACCAGCATCACCTACCGGCTCAACCTGTCGGTGCTGGAGGAGGCCCTGCAGGGTTTCGCGGCCCTCTTTGGCCTGGGGGATCTGCGGGGGGGGGGCTGATCAGTAAGTCCGCCCGCCCTTGAACTGGGCGTGGGTGCGGCGGTGCAGCGTGGTGACCTGGGCCATCGCCGCGAAGGAGCCGCCCGCGTGCACATGGGTGATGGCCAGGCCCAGCGCGTCGGCCGCGTCCTTGCTGGGCAGGCCGGGCAGGTTCAGGAGGCGCTTGACCATCTCCTGGATCTGGTCCTTGCGGGCGTGGCCGTGGCCGACGACCGACTTCTTCATCTGCAGCGCGGTGTACTCGGCCACCGGCAGACCGGAGGTGGCCAGGGCCGTCAGGGCGGCGCCGCGGGCCTGGCCCAGCAGCAGCGTGCTCTGCGGGTTGACGTTGACGAACACGATCTCGCAGGACGCCTGGTCGGGTTCGTAGCGCCGCACCACCTCCTGCACGCCCTCGAAGATCATCTTCAGGCGCCCCGGCAGGTCGCCCAATTCGATGCCGCTGGTGGTGCGGATGGTGCCGCTGGCCACGTAGTGCAGCTGGCTGCCTTCCTTCTGGACGACGCCGAAGCCGGTGCACTGCAGGCCAGGGTCGATGCCGATCACACGGGTCATGGCGGGCATGTTAATCGGAGCCGGCAAGGACCGGGGGCATGAAAAAGCCCGGCACGGAGGCCGGGCTGCGGGCTGGGGGCAGGCCCCAGGGATCAGTGGCGGAAGTGGCGGGTGCCGGTCAGCACCATCGCGATGCCGCGCTCGTCGGCCGCGGCGATCACTTCCTCGTCGCGCACCGAGCCACCCGGGTGGATGACGCAGGTGGCGCCGGCGTCCACGACCACGTCCAGGCCGTCACGGAACGGGAAGAAGGCGTCGCTGGCCACCGCGGTGCCCGACAGGCTCAGACCGGCGGCCTGGGCCTTGATGCTGGCGATGCGGGCCGAATCCAGGCGGCTCATCTGGCCGGCGCCGACGCCGAAGGTCATGCCGTCCTTGCAGAAGACGATGGCGTTGGACTTCACGAAGCGCGCCACGGTCCAGGCGAACTTCAGGTCGGCCAGCTGCTGGGCGGTGGGCTGCAGTTTGGAGACCACCTTCAGCTCGCCGACCACGTCGATGTGGTCCGACGACTGCAGCAGCATGCCGCCGCCCACACGCTTCATGTCCAGCGCGTTGACGGCCTTGCTGATCGGCACTTCCAGCAGGCGCACGTTGGTCTTGGCGGCGTAGGCGCTGCGGGCGGCCGGGGTGATTTGCGGCGCGATCGCCACTTCGACGAAGTGCTTGTTGGCGTGGATCTTCTCGACCACGTCGGCATCCAGCGGGCGGTTGAAGGCGATGATGCCGCCGAAGGCGCTGGTCGGGTCGGTCTTCAGGGCCTTCTCATAGGCCTCCAGCAGCGTCGCGCCCACGGCCACACCGCAGGGGTTGGCATGCTTGACGATCACGCAGGCCGGCACGTCGAAGGCCTTGACGCATTCCCAGGCGGCGTCGGCGTCGGCGATGTTGTTGAAGGACAGTTCCTTGCCCTGGATCTGGGTCCAGCCCGACAGCAGGCCGGCGGCCGGGGCGGCCTCCTTGTAGAAGGCGGCGCTCTGGTGCGGGTTCTCGCCGTAGCGCATGCCCTGCACCTTGTGCAGCTGCAGGTTGAAGACGGCGGGGTATTCCTCGCGCTTGGGCACCTCGGCGGTCTTCTCTTCCGCGCCGGCTTCCAGCGAGGTCAGGTAGTTGCTGATCATGCCGTCGTAGGCGGCGGTGTGCGAAAACACCTTCTTGGCCAGCATGAACTTGGTGGCACGGGTCAGCGACTGGCCGTTCGAGGCGGTCAGCTCGGCCAGCACCTGCGGGTAGTCGGTCGGGTCGATCACCACGCCCACGTCCTGCCAGTTCTTGGCCGCGGCGCGCAGCATGGCCGGGCCGCCGATGTCGATGTTCTCGATCGCGTCCTCGAACGTGCAATCGGCCTTGGCCGTGGCCTGGGCGAAGGGGTAGAGGTTGATGATCAGCAGGTCGATCGTGTCGATGCCGTGTTCCTTCAGCGCGGCCATGTGCGCGGGCACGTCGCGGCGGGCCAGCAGGCCACCGTGCACGCGCGGGTGCAGGGTCTTGACGCGGCCATCGAGCATTTCCGGGAAGCCGGTGATCTCGCTGACCTCGGTCACCGGCAGGCCGGCGCCGGCCAGCAGCTTGGCGGTGCCGCCGGTGGACAGCAGGCGGATGCCGTGGCCGTGCAGGGCCTGGGCCAATTCGACGATGCCGGTCTTGTCGGAGACCGAGAGCAGGGCGGTGAGTGCCATGGTGGTGTGCGGGTTGAGAGTGGAGATGGGGGAGGGCCGGGCGTTCACTTGATGAGCTTGTGCTCGACCAGCTTGCGGCGCAGCGTGTTGCGGTTGATGCCCAGCCATTCGGCGGCCTTGCTCTGGTTGCCGTCGGCCTGCTGCATCACGACCTCCAGCAGCGGCTTCTCGACCGTGCGGAGGACCATGTCGTGCAGCGAATGCGGTTCGGCACCGTGCAGATCCTGGAAATACTGGTCCAGCGTCTCGCGGACGCAGGTTTCGAGACTGTTGTCGTTCTTGTTGCTCATGGGGTGGGGCAGAGGGCGGCCAGCCAGAGGGGCGGCGCGGGCGGAGCCTCGCGCGGCATCAGGCCTGTCGTGCAAGCGTGTCCTGGTTGGCGGCCGGGGGAAGCGAGGGCAGCAGCCGGTGGGTGTCGGCCAGGGCCTCGAAGAAAGTGGTGACGGCGCGCAGCTGGGCTTCGCAGTCGTCCAGGGTGTTCATGGCGGCGCGGAAGGCCTCGCCGCCGGGCAGCGAGCGCACGGCCCAGCCGATGTGCTTGCGCGCGCTGCGCACGCCGGCGTCTTCGCCGTAGAGGGCGTAGTGGTCGCGCAGGTGCTCGGTCAGCCAGCCCTGCACGTCGCGGGTGGCCGGCGGCGCCAGGTGGGTGCCGGTGGCCAGGTAATGGGCGATCTCGCGGAAGATCCAGGGCCGGCCCTGGGCGGCGCGGCCGATCATCAGCGCATCGGCGCCGGTGGCCTGCAGCACGGCCCGCGCCTTCTCGGGCGAGTCGATGTCGCCATTGGCCACCACCGGGATGCGCAGCGCAGCCTTGACGGCGGCGATCGTGTCGTACTCGGCGCTGCCCTTGTAGCCCTGCTCGCGGGTGCGGCCATGCACCGTCACCATCGCCACGCCGGCCGCCTCGGCGCCGCGCGCCAGGGCCAGCGCATTGCGCTCGGTGTCGCACCAGCCGGTGCGCATCTTCAGGGTCACCGGCACGCCCTGGGGCGCGCAGGCGGCCACCACCGCCTCGACGATGGCCAGCGCCAGGGGCTCCTCGCGCATCAGCGCGGAACCGGCCCACTTGTTGCAGACCTTCTTGGCCGGACAGCCCATGTTGATGTCGATGATCTGGGCGCCGCGGTCGATGTTGTAGCGCGCGGCCTCGGCCATCATGGCCGGCTCGGTGCCGGCGATCTGCACCGCGATCGGCGCCGTCTCGCCGGTGTGGTCGGCTCGGCGGGAGGTCTTCAGCGAGTTCCACAGGTCCTTGCGCGAGGTGACCATCTCGCTGACCGCATAGCCCGCCCCCAGGCGCTTGCACAAGGTGCGAAACGGCCGGTCCGTCACCCCGGCCATCGGGGCGACGAACAAGGCGTTCGGCAGCACATGAGGGCCGATTTGCATGGCGGGCGGTGGGTGGAATTGCTTAAAAAGGAGGCAGGATTATAGGCCCGCGCCGATGCCGGGGCGGCTCGCCGTCACGCCACAATGCGGCCATGGAGTCCTGGATGCATGCCCTGATGGGCTGGATGGCGCTGCCCGAATACGGGCTGACCACCTTGTTCCTGGTGGCGGTGGTGTCGGCCACGCTGCTGCCGGTCGGGTCCGAGGCCGCGCTGTTCGGCCTGGTCAAGCTGCGGCCGGACCTGCTGTGGCCGGCCATCCTGGTGGCGACGCTGGGCAACACCCTGGGCGGGGCGATCAGCTGGTGGACCGGCTACGGGGCCGAACGCGCCTACGAACACCTGCGCCACCGGCCGCCCCACGAGGCCCGGCTGCTGCATTGGCTGGAGCGCTTCGGCCCCAAGGCCTGCCTGGGCAGCTGGCTGCCGGTGGTGGGCGACCCCTTGTGCGCGCTGGCCGGCTGGTTGCGTCTGCCGTTCTGGCCCTGCGTGGCCTACATGGGGGTGGGCAAGCTGCTGCGCTATGTCGTGATGACGCTGGCCCTGGTGGGCTGGTTCCCCGGGGCCTGGGTGGTTTGAACCCTGTCTCCCACCTGGGGGAGCTTTCGCCGGGCCGGGCCGGTTGTCCCGGAGGGAGGGCGGGCGCCACAATCGTCGCATGCCACAAGCCACCCCCGCCTATGACGCCCTGGCCGAACGCCACGCCCGTCTGCACCGTCTGTCCCACCTGCAAGCCCTGGCCTACTGGGACCAGGCGGCCTTCATGCCGCCCGCCGGCAACGAGGCCCGCACCGCGGCCCTGACCGAGCTGGCCGGGCTGATGCACCGCCAGCGCACCGACCCGGCGATGGCCGATGAACTGGCCCGGGCGGCCCAGGAGCCGCTGGACGACTGGCAGCGCGCCAACCTGCGCGAGATGCAGCGTGACTGGCGCCAGGCCACCGCGCTGCCCGAAGCCCTGGTCGCCCGGCGTTCGCAGGTCACCTCCCGCTGCGGCCAGGCCTGGCGCACCCAGCGGCCGGCCAATGACTGGGCCGGCTTCCTGGAGAACTTCCGCCCGGTGCTGGCCACGGTGCGCGAGGAAGCCCGGCTGCTGGCCGAGCGCAGCGGCCTGCTGCCCTATGACGCCCTGCTGGACCAGTACGAACCCGGCATGACCAGCGCCCAGGTGAAGACGGTGTTCGACCAGGTGCGCACCTGGTTGCCCGGCCTGATCCAGACCGTGGTGGCCCGCCAGGCGGCCGAGCCGCCGGTGCCGGGGGCGCAGGGACCGTTCCCGGTCGAGGCCCAGCGACAGCTGAGCGA
>JAYSCA010000029.1:0-13003 GCA_041915165.1 Ideonella sp. | reverse complement strand
CGTGGCCGGGGTCCATCCGTCGGCGGTGATCGGCGAAGGGGTGCAGATCCACCCCAGTGCATCGGTCGGGCCGCTGGCCTTCATCGGCGATGGGGCGGTGATCGGCGAGGGTGTGGTGATCGGCGCGCAATGCCATGTGGGCGCACGCGCCCAGGTGGGGGCCTTCACCGTCTTCGCACCCCGCGCGATGTTTGGCGAAGGCTGTTTGATTGGCCAGCGAGGCAAGCTGCAAAGTGGCGCCGTGGTGGGTTCCGACGGCTTTGGTTTTGCGCCGTCGCCGTCTGGCTGGCAGAAGATCGAACAAATGGGTGTCGTGCGCATCGGTGACGATGTGGACATCGGGGCCTGTACCTGCGTGGACCGCGGTGCGCTGGACGACACCGTGCTGGGCAACGACGTCAAGCTCGACAACCTGATCCAGATCGCCCACAACGTGCAGATCGGTGACCACACGGCCATGGCCGGCTGTGTGGGCGTGGCCGGCAGCGCCCGCATCGGTGCGCGCTGCACCTTCGGCGGTGCCGCGATGATCAGCGGGCACCTGCAGATCGTGGACGATGTCCATGTCACCGCCGGCAGCCTGGTCATGGCCTCTCTGATGAAGCCGGGGCATTACACCGGCTTTTTCCCCATTGATGAAAACAGCAACTGGGAAAAGAACGCAGCCACGCTGCGCCAGTTGCACACCCTGCGCAGCCGCGTGCGCGCGCTCGAGAAGAAGCTCACACCATGACAAGCACAATGGACATCCACGACATCCTCAAGCGCCTGCCGCACCGTTACCCCTTCCTGCTGGTGGACCGGGTGCTGGAGCTGGAAAAGAACGTGCGCGTGCGGGCGATCAAGAACGTCACGATCAACGAGCCGTTCTTCACCGGCCACTTCCCGCACCGTCCGGTGATGCCGGGCGTGCTGATCCTGGAAGCCATGGCCCAGGCCGCCGCGCTGCTGTCCTTCGCCTCGGTGGACCAGTATCCGGGTGAGGACACCGTGGTGTACTTTGCCGGCATCGACGGCGCGCGTTTCAAGCGTCCGGTGGAGCCGGGCGACCAGCTGATCCTGGAAGCCACCATCGAGCGCGCCAAGGCGGGCATCTACAAGTACAGCGCCCGTGCGCTGGTGGGTGAAGAGCTCGCCGCCGAAGCCTCGCTGATGTGCGCGGTGCGCAATATCACCTGAGCAGGGAGGCGCGGCGATGGCCAGCATCCATTCCACAGCCCTGGTCGACCCGGCCGCTGAACTGGACAGCTCGGTGAGCGTGGGGCCCTATGCGGTGATCGGTCCCCAGGTCCGCATCGGGGCTGGCTCCACCGTCGGGGCGCATTGCGTCATCGAGGGTCGCACCACCATCGGGCGCGACAACCGGTTCTTCCAGTTCAGCTCCATCGGCGCGGTGCCGCAGGACATGAAGTACGCGGGCGAAGACACCGAACTGGTGATCGGCGACCGCAACACCGTGCGCGAGTTCTGCACCTTCAACGCCGGCACCGTCCAGGACGGCGGCGTGACCCGGGTCGGCTCCGACAACTGGATCATGGCCTACGTGCACGTGGCCCATGACGTGCAACTGGGCGACCACTGCGTGCTGGCCAACAACGCGACGCTGGCTGGCCATGTGCACGTGGGCGATTGGGTCACCATCGGCGGCCTCAGCGGCGTGCACCAGTTCGTCAAGATCGGTGCCCACGCGATGATTGGCTTCCAGGGCCATGTGGCGCAGGATGTGCCGCCCTTCATGACGGTGGACGGCAACCCGCTGACGGCGCGCGCGGTCAACCTCACCGGTCTGCGTCGGCGCGGTTTCTCGACCGAGCGGCAGGGCGTGATCAAGCAAATGCACAAGCTGCTCTACCGCAGCGGGCTGACGCTGGCCCAGGCCCAGGAAGCGATCGCCGGCCTGCGGGGGCAGCAGCCCGAGGCCGATGGGGACGTGGACGCCATGCTGTCCTTCCTGGCCGCGGCCGAACGCGGCATCGTGCGCTGAGGTGCCGGGCGCTCTTGCACCGCTGCAGGCGCCTCGCATCGGCATGGTGGCCGGCGAGGCGTCCGGCGACTTGCTGGCCAGCCTGCTGCTGCAGGGCTTGCACGCACGCTGGCCCGGGCTGAACGCCGCCGGGATCGGCGGGCCGCGCATGCAGGCCCAGGGCTTCGAAGCCTGGTGGCCCAGCCACAAGCTGTCGGTCTTCGGCTATGTGGATGCGCTGCGCCACTACCGCGAACTGCTGGGCATCCGCAACCAGCTGCGCGACCGCCTGCTGGTGCAGCAGCCCGATGTGTTCATCGGGGTGGACGCGCCGGACTTCAATTTCGGCCTGGAGCAGCCGCTCAAGGCCCAGGGCATTCGCACGGTGCACTTCGTCTGCCCGTCCATCTGGGCCTGGCGCGGCGGGCGGGTGAAGAAGCTGGCGGCCGCGGCCGACCATGTGCTGTGTCTGTTCCCGTTCGAGCCGGCCCTGCTGGCCGAGCACGGGGTGGCCGCCACCTTTGTCGGGCATCCGATGGCCGACGAGATCCCGCTGGAGGTGCCGCAGGCCGCTGCCCGCGCGGCCTTGGGCCTGGGGCAGGACGACACCGTGGTGGCCCTGCTGCCCGGGAGCCGGCGCAGCGAGCTGCGCTACATCGGCCCGACGCTGCTGCAGGCGGCGGTGCGGATGGCGGCACAGCGCCCCGGTTTGCGTTTCGTGTTGCCGATGGCACCGGGACTGGAGGCGGAGGTGCAGGCCCTGGTGACGCAGCATGCGCCCGCCCTGGACCTGCAGTGTCTGCCAGGGCGATCGCACGATGCGTTGGCCGCCTGTGATCTCACGCTGATCGCGAGCGGCACGGCCACGCTGGAGGCTGCGCTGTTCAAGCGGCCGATGGTCATCACCTACCGCATGCACTGGCTGAACTGGCAGTACATGCGGCACATGGCCTACCTGCCGTGGGTGGGTCTGCCCAACGTCCTGCTGCGCGACTTCGCGGTGCCCGAGCTGCTGCAGCACGACGCCACGCCTGAGGCGCTGGCCCGCGAAGGCTTGGCCTGGCTGGACGATGCGGCCCGCCGTGAGCGCCTGCAGGCCCGTTTCACCGAACTTCACCACACGCTGCGTCAGGACACGGCGCGCAAGGCCAGCGATGCCATCGCGCAAGTCCTCGGCGCCTGAACAGATGATGCTGCCCTTTGATGTACCCGGCCTGGTGGCCGGCGTGGACGAGGCTGGCCGGGGTCCCCTGGCGGGCCCGGTCGTGGCCGCCGCCGTGATCCTGGACGACCTGCACCCGATCGAGGGGCTGCGCGATTCCAAGCAGCTCACGCCGCGCCGCCGCGACCGGCTCTACGACGAGATCCGGGCCAAGGCCTTGTGCTGCTGCATCGCCGAGGCCAGTGTCGAAGAGATCGACCGCCTCAACATCCTGCACGCCACAATGCTGGCGATGCGCCGGGCGGTGGAGGGCCTGCGCCTGCCGCCGGCCAAGGTGCTGGTCGACGGCAACCGCTTGCCGGTGCTGAAGGTGCCGGGCGAGGCCATCGTCAAGGGCGATACCAAGGTGCCGGCCATCTCGGCCGCCTCCATCCTGGCCAAGGTGCACCGGGACCGGCTGTGCGAGGCCATGCACGCCCAGTGGCCGGCCTATGGCTTTGCCACCCACAAGGGCTACCCGACGCCCGAACACCTGGCGGCCCTGCGGGACCTGGGGGCGGCGCCGGTGCACCGGCGCAGCTTTGGTCCGGTGCGGGCGGCGCTGGAGGCGCGCGCATGAGCGACACCGGTGACACCGCGCCGCGCGACGTGCAGCACATCACCTCGCGCGACAACCCGCTGCTGCAGCGCATCCGCAAGCTGTCGGCCGATCCGGGCGCCTACCGCAAGCTCGGACAAGTCTGGCTGGAGGGCGATCACCTGGTGAGCGCGGCACTGGCCCGGGGCTGGATGCTGGACGCGCTGGTGATGAGCGAGTCGGCCTGGGAGGCCCGTGCCGATTGGCAGTCCTGGGCCGATCAGGCCCGGCGCACGGTGCAACTGCCGGCGGAACTGTTCCGCCAACTGGGCACCCTGGAGTCCCCGGTCTCGGTCGGTGCGTTGGTGACCCTGCCGCCGGCCGCGGCAATCGCGCCGGGGGTCTTCAGCCTGGTGCTGGACCGCCTGCAGGACGCCGGCAACGTCGGCAGCATCCTGCGCAGCGCCGCGGCCTTCGGGGTGCAGCAGGTGCTGGCGCTCAAGGGCACGGCGGCGCTGTGGTCGCCCAAGGTGATGCGGGCTGGCATGGGGGCCCATTTCGGCCTGCACTTGGTGGAAGGCCTGGCGTCGGACGCCGTGGCCCAGTTGGGCGTGCCGCTGCTGGCCACCAGCTCGCATGCCGGCCTGGTGCTGGGCCAGGCGCCGCTGCCACACCCCTGCGCCTGGGTGCTGGGGCATGAGGGGCAGGGCATCGGCGCCGAACTGATGGCCCGTTGCAGCCACACGGTCAGCATTCCCCAGCCGGGCGGCGAGGAGTCGCTGAATGTCGCCGCGGCCGCGGCGATCTGCCTGTTCGCCAGCGCCACCGGCGTGATCCAGCCGGCGCGCTGAACCGGGGGCCTCAGACCGAGTGGTCGGAGAGCACGTCGCGCAGAATGGTCGCGGCGATTTCCTCGATCGACTTGTGGGTCGAGCTCAGCCAGTGGATGCCGCTGCGCTTCATCAGCTTCTCGGCTTCCTTGACCTCGTAGCGGCAGTTCTCGATCGAGGCGTAGTGGCTGTCCGGCCGGCGCTCGTTGCGGATGTGGGCCAGCCGCTCCGGGTCGATGGTCAGACCGAAACACTTCTGCTTGTAGGGCGAGAGGGAGGCCGGCAGACAGCTGCGCTCGAAGTCCTCAGGAATGAGCGGATAGTTGGCCGCCTTGATGCCGTGCTGCATGGCCAGGTACAGCGAGGTGGGTGTTTTGCCGCTGCGGCTCACGCCGACCAGGATCACATCGGCTGCCTCCAGGTTGCGCGAGGACTGGCCGTCATCGTGCGCGAGCGAGAAGTTGATGGCCTCGATGCGGTCGTTGTATTCCTGGCTGCGGGCGATGTCCGAGAAGCGGCCGACCCGGTGGTTGGACTTGAGGCCGAACTCACGCTCCAGCGGTTCCACGAAGGACTGGAACAGGTCCATCACCAGGCCCTTGCAGTCGCTGCTGTTGAGCACGCTGCGCACATCCAGCCGGGCCAGCGTGATGAAGACGATGGGGCGGCGGCCTTCGGAGGCCGCCACCGCGTTGATTTCTCCGACCACCTTGTGGGCTTTTTCGACGGTGTCGATGAAGGGGCGCCGCACGTGGCGGGGCTTGGCCGAGAACTGCGCCAGGATGGAATGGCCGAAGGTTTCTGCCGTGATGCCGGTGCCATCAGAGACATAAAACACAGTGCGATTGGGCATGTAGGCAACCTTTTGTCGAGTGTCGGAGGCAATCATAGGCATTCCGTCCGTAGAATTCGGGGATCTTCGCCGCGATGGCGCGGGCTCTGTGACGGAAATCCGTCAGAGGTCTGCCCGGATCGGCGCTCTGCCAGGCCAGAACAACCATCACATGCCTGGGTGGATGCGCGTCGGATCCGGTTGCTTCGTGGCGGCACCGGTTTTTTGTCATCAAGGAGCTTTCATGTCCCACAACTTCTCGGACACCGCCCTGGTCGTCCCCTTCGAACATCTGAGGATGACCGACGTCGAGACCGTCGGCGGCAAGAACGCCAGCCTCGGCGAGATGATCAGCCAGCTGGCGGAAGCCGGTGTGCGCGTGCCCGGTGGTTTCGCCACCACGGCCCATGCCTTCCGGGCCTTCCTGGCCCACGGCGGTTTGACCGACAAGATCAGCGCCCGTCTGGCCGCCCTGGACATTGAGGATGTGCGTGCCTTGGCCGAAGCCGGTGCCGAGATCCGCCAGTGGGTGGAAGACGCGCCGTTCCCGCCCGACTTCGAGGCCGCCGTGCGCGCCGAGTACGAGCGCGTCTCGGCCGGGGCGCCCGACGCCAGCTGGGCCGTGCGTTCTTCCGCCACCGCCGAGGATCTGCCGGACGCTTCGTTCGCTGGCCAGCAGGAAACCTTCCTGAACGTGCACGGCATTGAGGACGTGCTGCACAAGATGAAGGAGGTCTTCGCCTCCCTCTACAACGACCGCGCCATCAGCTACCGCGTGCACAAGGGCTTCGCCCATGATGTGGTGGCCCTGTCGGCCGGTGTGCAACGCATGGTGCGCTCCGACCTGGGTGCGGCCGGCGTGATGTTCACCATCGACACCGAGTCCGGCTTCAAGGACGTGGTCTTCGTCACCGCCAGCTATGGCCTGGGTGAGACGGTGGTGCAGGGCGCCGTGAACCCCGATGAGTTCTATGTGCACAAGCCCGCGCTGGAAGCTGGCAAGCTGGCGGTGATCCGCCGCACCCTGGGCTCCAAGCTGATCAAGATGACCTTCGCCTCGCCCGAGGAGAAGGCCGCCAGCGGCAAGCTGGTCAAGACCGAAGACACCCCGCCGGAACAGCGCAACCGCTACTCGCTGAGCGACGCGGACGTCACCGAGCTGGCCCGCTACGCGATGATCATCGAGAAGCACTATGCCCGCCCGATGGACATTGAGTGGGGCAAGGACGGCGTGGACGGCAAGCTCTACATCCTGCAGGCCCGTCCGGAGACCGTGCGCAGCCAGGCCGAGAACCAGGTCGAGCACCGCTACAAGCTCAAGGGCCACAGCACGGTGCTGGCCGAAGGCCGTGCCATCGGCCAGAAGATCGGCACCGGCCCGGTGCGTCTGGTCAGCTCCATCACCGAGATGGACCGCGTGCAGCCTGGTGATGTGCTGGTCACCGACATGACCGACCCCAACTGGGAGCCGGTGATGAAGCGTGCCAGCGCCATCGTGACCAACCGCGGCGGCCGCACCTGCCACGCGGCCATCATCGCCCGTGAACTGGGTATCCCGGCCGTGGTGGGTTGCGGTGACGCGACCGAGAAGCTGGCCGACGGCGCGCTGGTGACCGTGGCCTGCTCGGAAGGCGACACTGGCTACGTCTACGACGGTCTGCTGGAAACCGAAGTGACCGAGGTGAGCCGTGGCGAAATGCCGCACAGCCCGGTCAAGATCATGATGAACGTGGGCAACCCTCAGCTGGCTTTCAACTTCGCCCAGCTGCCCAACTCCGGCGTCGGCCTGGCCCGCCTGGAGTTCATCATCAACAACAACATCGGCATCCACCCGAAGGCCATCCTCGACTATCCCAATGTCGACCCGGACCTGAAGAAGGCGGTCGAGTCCGTGGCCCGGGGCCATGCCTCGCCGCGTGCCTTCTACGTGGACAAGCTGGCCGAGGGCATCGCCACCATCGCCGCGGCCTTCTGGCCCAAGACGGTGATCGTGCGCCTGTCGGACTTCAAGTCCAACGAGTACAAGAAGCTGATCGGTGGCTCGCGCTATGAGCCGGACGAAGAGAACCCCATGCTGGGCTTCCGCGGTGCCTCCCGCTACATCAGCGGCGAGTTCACCGACGCCTTCGGCATGGAGTGCGAGGCCTTGAAGCGCGTGCGCAACGACATGGGCCTGACCAACGTCGAGATCATGGTGCCCTTCGTGCGCACGGTGCGCCAGGCCGAGCGGGTCATTGACCTGCTGGCCGGCCGCGGTTTGAAGCGTGGTGAGAACGGCCTGCGCGTCATCATGATGTGCGAAGTGCCGAGCAACGCCATCCTGGCCGACCAGTTCCTGCAGCACTTCGACGGCATGTCCATCGGCTCGAACGACCTGACCCAGCTGACCCTGGGCCTGGACCGCGACTCCGGTCTGGAACTGCTGGCCGAGGACTTCGACGAGCGCGATCCGGCCGTGAAGGCCATGATCTCGCGCGCCATCGCGGCCTGCCGTGCCACCGGCAAGTACATCGGCATCTGCGGCCAGGGCCCCAGCGACCATCCCGATTTCGCCCAGTGGCTGGCGGATGAGGGCATCGTCTCGATCTCCCTGAACCCGGACTCGGTGGTGGAGACCTGGACGCTGCTGGCCAAGAAGGCCGGCTGATCGGCAGATCTGAAGGGGGCCTCGCAAGAGGCTTCCACACGATGGCACAGGCCGGGTTTGCCCGGCCTGTTTCATTGAGGCTATAATCATCGGCTTTCCCCCTTGCTGTCTGCGGTTCATCGACGCACCCGGGCAGCTTCCGTCCCGCTACCGAATGGGACATCCCGCAAGGGACCACGGAAACCACAAGGAGTTTTCATGCGTCACTATGAGATCGTTCTGCTGATCCATCCGGATCAAAGCGAACAGGTTCCGGCCATGCTGGAGCGTTACAAGGGCCTCGTCACCGCAGGCGGCGGCAAGGTTCATCGTGTGGAAGACTGGGGCCGCCGTCAGCTGGCCTACATGATCCAGAAGCTCGCCAAGGCGCACTATCTGTGCCTGAACATCGAGTGCTCGGGTGAAGTCCTGAACGAGCTGGAAACCGGCTTCCGCTTCAACGACGCCGTGCTGCGTCACCTGACCGTCAAGATGGACAAGGCTGAAACCGCCCCCTCCGTCATGATGAAGTCGGTTGAGAAGGAAGAAGCCCGCAAGGCTGCCCAGGAATCCGCCGCCTGAACCAGCCAGGTTCGGTTCGGTCGCTGAAACTGCCATGAACCGTCTGGTTCTCGCAGCCCAGGTGCTCGAACGTGGCGCGCTGCGTTACACCCCCGCCGGTCTGCCGGCCCTGGATCTGACCTTGCAGTCAGACACCGAGGTCACCCAGAACGGCCTGCCCCGCAAGGTATCGCTTCAGATCCGGGCGGTGGCGATTGGAGACATCACCCGCCCGGCGCAAGCGCTGGTGCTGGGAGCCCCGGCCAAGTTCGCCGGCTTCCTGGCCCCCTCACGCAATGGCAAAGGGGTGGTGTTCCATGTGACCAGCCTCGCCGCAGAAGAACCTGCATCGCAACCCGGATAGAAATTCAGAGGTCATCATGCCCCCGTCAAAGTCCCGTTTCTCGAAGGACCGTCGTCCCAAGCGCAACCAGCAATCGCTGCTGTTCCGCCGCAAGAAGTTCTGCCGCTTCACCGTCGCCGGTGTCGAACACATCGACTACAAGGATGTGGATCTGCTGCGCGATTTCGTCGGTGAAAACGGCAAGATCACGCCGGCCCGCCTGACTGGCACCCGCGCCTTCTTCCAGCGTCAGCTGACCAACGCCATCAAGCGTGCGCGCTTCCTGGCGATGCTGCCGTACAGCGACCAACACAAGGTCTGATAGGAGAGCCCACCATGCAAATCATCCTGCTGGAAAAAGTGGCCAACCTGGGCAACCTGGGCGACATCGTCAAGGTCAAGGACGGCTACGCTCGCAACTTCCTGATCCCGACCAAGCAGGCCCGTCGTGCCACCGAAGTCGCGATCAAGGAATTCGAAGCCCGTCGCGCTGAACTGGAAAAGGTCGCCGCCGAGAAGCTGGCTGCCGCCCAAGCCGTTGGCGAAAAGCTGGCTGGCCTGACCGTCACCATCGCCCAGAAGGCCGGTGTGGACGGCCGCCTGTTCGGCTCGGTCACCAACCACGACGTCGCCGAAGCCCTGGGCAAGTCCGGTTTCGAGATCCCCAAGGCGCAAGTGCGCATGCCCAATGGCCCGCTGAAGGCCGTGGGCGAATTCCCCGTCAGCGTGGCTGCCCACACCGACGTGGTGGTGGACATCACCGTGAAGGTGGTTGCCGAAGCCGAGTAATCCGGTTTTCGACATCCTCCACAAGGGCCGGTCTTGACCGGCCCTTTTTCTTTTGGGGCGCCAGACATCCACCGGCTGTCCCCGTGAAATCCACAGACTTGTGCACAACGTGATGCGCAGACCTCCCCGTATCATTTGACGATGCCCACCATCTTCGACGCCCACGATCCCCAGGCCGGTCCTCGCGACGAGGAGATTGCCAAGCTGCGGGTGCCACCGCATTCCATCGAGGCCGAGCAGAGCGTGCTGGGCGGGCTGTTGCTGGACAACGGTGCCTGGGACCGTGCGGCGGACGTGCTGGGGGAAGGGGACTTCTACCGCTACGAGCACCGGATGATCTTCGGTGCCATCGGGACCCTGATCGGCGCGAGCAAGCCGGCGGACGTGATCACGGTCTTCGAGCAGTTGCAGGTGCTGGGCAAGGCCGAGGATTGCGGCGGGCTGAACTACCTGAACGCCCTGGCGCAGAGCGTACCGAGCGCGGCCAACATGCGCCGCTACGCGGAGATCGTGCGCGAGCGTGCGGTGTTGCGCAAGCTGATCGCCGTGTCGGACGAGGTGGCCACCCAGGCCTTCAACCCGCAGGGCAAGGCGGCTTCGACCATCCTGGACGAGGCCGAGACCAAGATCTTCAAGATCGCGGAAGAAGGGCAGCGCACCAAGGTCGGTTTCCACAGCATGGACAAGCTGGTCATGGACCTGATTGACCGCGTGACCGAGCTGGCCGAGAACGGGGCCGAGGAAGTCACGGGCGTGCGCACCGGCTTCTACGACATGGACCGCATGACCGCCGGGCTGCAGGGTGGCGACCTGATCATCCTGGCCGCCCGGCCTTCCATGGGCAAGACCGCCTTCGCGCTGAACATCGCCGAGAACGTGGCGGTCAACGAAGGCCTGCCGGTGGTGGTGTTCTCGATGGAAATGGGCGCCAACCAGCTGGCGCTGCGTCTGGTGGGCTCGCTGGGCCGGATCGACCAGCAGCATCTGCGCACTGGCGCGCTGAAGGACGACGAGTGGGCCCGGCTGACCGAGGCCGTGGACCGCCTGTCCAAGGCGGCGGTGTTCATCGACGAGACGCCGGGCCTGAACCCGGCCGAGTTGCGGGCGCGGGCGCGCCGGCAGGCCCGCCAGTGCGGCAAGCTGGGGTTGATCGTCATCGACTATCTGCAGCTGATGTCCGGCAGCAATGCGTCTGCAGGCGAGAACCGCGCCACCGAGCTGTCGGAGATTTCCCGGAGCCTCAAGGCCCTGGCCAAGGAGCTCAACTGCCCGGTGATCGCGCTGTCCCAGCTCAACCGCAGCGTGGAAACCCGCACCGACAAGCGGCCGATGATGTCCGACCTGCGGGAATCGGGCGCCATTGAGCAGGATGCGGACGTGATCATGTTCATCTACCGCGACGAGTACTACAACAAGGAATCCAAGGAGCCCGGGGTGGCCGAGATCATCATCGGCAAGCAGCGGAACGGCCCGGTGGGCACGGTGAGGCTGGCCTTCCTGAAGCAGTCGACCAAGTTCGACAACCTGGCGCCGGAAGCCTCCTACGGCGAGTACTGACCGGCCGCCCCGGGGCGCTTGAAAGCAACGACATACTGTATGAAAATACAGTATGTCCGGCGCCTCTGACCATCCTCCCGCTGCTGCGCCGCCCGCGCGCAAGGGGCGGGGCACCGTCTGGGAGATCCACAGCCGCTTCGATCGGGCGGAGCGCGCGCCCTTGGATGACGGTTGGGGCGGTCTTGAGGCCGAGGGGCAGCGTCAGCAGAATGGCGCAGCGCCCGCCACGGTGGTGACCCCGGAGCTGACTCGGGCTATTCTCAGTCGCAACGACTCGCCCGACGTCGGTTTCGACCTCTCCATCAACCCGTACCGGGGCTGCGAACATGGCTGCATCTATTGCATGCCCGGCCCACCCACGGCTATTTGGGCTGGTCACCAGGCCTGGATTTCGAGACCCGCATCGTCGCCAAGACCAATGCGGCGCAGCGTCTGCGCGAAGCGCTGAGCCGGCCCGGCTACCGGCCGGGGGCCCTGAACATCGGCTCGGTCACCGATGCCTACCAGCCGGCCGAGCGCACGCTGCGCATCACCCGCAGCCTGATCGAGGTGTTGGCGGAATTCCGCCACCCGTTCTCGATCATCACCAAGTCCGCCGGCGTGGTGCGGGACCTGGATCTGTTGGCGCCCCTGGCGGCCCAGGGGCTGGTGGCGGTGTACCAGTCGATCACCACCCTCGACCCGGCCCTGGCCCGCATCCTGGAGCCACGGGCCGCCAGCCCCGCCCGGCGCCTGCAGGCCATGCAGCGCCTGACCGAGGCCGGCGTGCCCGTGGGCTTGAGCGTCTCCCCGGTCATCCCGTTCGTGAACGAACCGGAAATCGAGCGCATTGTCGAAGCGGCCGCCCAGGCGGGGGCCAGCGCTGGCTTCAGCATTCCGCTGCGCCTGCCCTGGGAGGTGGCGCCCCTGTTCCAACAGTGGCTGGACACCCATTTCCCTGACCGGGCCGAGCGGGTGATGGCCCGCATCCGGGACCTGCGTGGGGGGCGGGTCAACGATGCACGCTTCGGGCACCGCATGACCGGGCAGGGGCCGTGGGCCGAGTTGATGCGCCAACGGTTTGCCATGGCCTGCCGTCGGCATGGGTTGCGGCAGCAGCGCATCCCCTTGGCGGAAGGCCTGTTCTCTGCCTCGTCCACCGGCGCGCCGGAGGAGGGGGCTCGCGACCAGCTGTCCCTCTTTTGAGGTCTCTTGAAAATGTGTCCATCCGTTGCAGGATGGTTCGGTGCCGCGCGTCATTGACGGCGGTCCGGGGGCCTCCGACGATTCGCCACTTCGGCTGCATGAAGTGGCTGGAATCAAGGGAGAGGGACAGATGCAGGCAGTGAATCACCGCAGTCCCACACCTCGGCGCGGCCGGGTGTGGTCAGGGTTCTGGGCACTGTGGGCCGTGGCGTTCTGCGCTCAGGCGGCGCCCTGGGCGGCGGATGTTCCCACCGGGGCGGAGGTCCGGGTCACCACCGCGTCGATCATTGATTACGAGTTCGACTGGGGGCGCGATGGGGTGGACTGCCCTGGTTGCAACGGCGGAGACGGCAACTCACGGCTCACCTTCGTCGATGGCCTGCGCCAGCTGTGGGTGGCCCATGTGGACCCGTTGACCGGGGCCTTCCTGCCGGCCGATGGCAAGGGGGTGCGCGTGGACCTGATGGCGGCCTTCGCGACGGATTTCGGCAATGGCCCGGAATGGGCGCTGTCCCAGCAGGGTTCGCAGATCGTCTACACCAAGTACGTCGACAGCAGCACGCCGGACAAGACGACCG
>JAYSCA010000028.1:0-13068 GCA_041915165.1 Ideonella sp. | reverse complement strand
GGCCCTGCCGCACGCCGGCATGGGCGTGGCGCAGTACACCTGGGCCACCTCGCCGCTGCGCCGCTACGTGGACCTGGTCAACCAGTGGCAGATCATCGCCTGCGCCCGCCACGGCCGCACCGCGGCGCTGGCCGCGCACTTCAAGCCCAAGGACGCGACGCTGTTCTCGATCATCTCGGGCTTCGACGGCGCCTACGCGGCCTACAACGGCTTCCAGTCCGCCATCGAGCGCTTCTGGACGCTGCGCTGGATCGAACAGCAGGGTGTGACCGAGCTGGATGCGGCCGTGCTGAAGGATGGCCTGGTGCGCGCCGACACCCTGCCGCTGGTCTTCCGCGCCCTGGGCACCGAAAGCTTCCCGCGCGGCACCCGCGTGCGGGTGCGCATCACCGGCATGGACCTGCTGACGCTGGAACTGCACGCCAACCTGCTCAGCCGCCTGGACGAAGAGCCCACCGCGGAAGCCGGCGACGCCGACGAGGGCGAGGAGGACGCGCCGGCCGCCGGCCTCACCCTGGCGATCAACCTCGACGATGCCGCCGAGGACACCCCGCCCGCCCCGGCCGCCTGACCGACACGCCACCCACCATGCGCCTGCCCAAGCTGCCCTGGCCCCCGACGCTGCTGCAAAGCATGCTGCTGGTTTCGGTGGCCTTGCATGCCGTGCTGCTGACGGTGCGCTTCGTCGACCCGGAGCGCTTCAACCGGGTGTTCGAAGACACGCCGCTGGAAGTCATCCTGGTCAACGCCCGCTCGGACGAGAAGCCCATCAAGGCCCAGGCCATCGCCCAGGCCGACCTGGCCGGTGGCGGCAATGTGGAGAAGGGACGGGCCACCTCGCCCCTGCCGCCGTCCGAGCTCAGCGCCCTGGGCGAGGATCCGGATGCGGCCCAGGCGCAGATCCAGCAGATGCAGGCCCAGCAGCAGCAGCTGTTGACCGCCGTCCGGCGCGAGCTGGCCCTGCTGCCGCCTTCGGACCCGAACCGGCCGCTCCAGTCCGCCCAGGACGCCGAGCGCGAGGAACGCCGCCGCCAGATGCTGCACCTGCTGGCCGAGATCGAGAAGCGCATCAACGAAGAGAACGCCCGGCCGCGCAAGCGCTACATCAGCCCCGCCACCCAGGGACAGGTGTACGCGATCTACTACGACCAGCTGCGCCGGCGCATCGAGGACCGCGGCACGCGCGACTTCCCGCAGGTCCAAGGCCAGAAGCTGTACGGCGAGTTGATCATGAACATCACGATCGACGCCCGCGGGCGCGTGATCGAGGCCGACGTGATCCAGCCGTCCCAGTCCAAGCTGCTGGACCGCCGGGCCGTGGCCATCGTCCGTGCCGCCGCCCCCTTCGGCAACTTCACCGAGGCGATGCGCAAGCAGGCCGACCAGATCGTCGTGACCTCGCGCTTTCGCTTCACCCGCACCGAGGGCTTCGAGGCCACGGCCGAAGGCCCGGCCCATCCCTGACGTCCTGATGGCGCCCCATGTCCGAGTCTTCTGTCGCTTCTGATCTGTATGCGGTGATTGGCCACCCGGTGGCCCACAGCCGCTCCCCGGCCATCCACACGGCCTTTGCCGCCGCCACCGGCCAGTGCCTGCGCTACGAACGGTGGCTGGCCCCGTTGGACGGCTTTGCCGACACCCTGGCCGACTTCGCCCGCCAGGGCGGGCGGGGCTGCAACATCACGGTGCCGTTCAAGTTCGAGGCCTTTGCCGCCGCGGCCGAACGCAGCGAGCGCGCCGAACTGGCCGGCGCGGTCAACACCCTCAAGCGCGATGGCGAGCGCTGGCTGGCCGACAACACCGACGGCGTCGGCCTGGTGCGCGACATCGTGGTCAACGCCGGCGTGCCGCTGGCCGGCCGGCGGGTGCTGTTGCTGGGCGCCGGCGGTGCGGCCGCCGGTGTGCTGGGCCCCTTGCTGGCCGAGGGACCGGCCGAACTGGTCATTGCCAACCGCAGCCTCGACAAGGCCCAGGCCCTGGCCGAGCGCCATGCCGGCGTGGCCGCCCGCCACGGCAGCGTGCTGCGCGCCGCGCCGCTGAGCGCGCCGGGCCACGCCTTCGATGTGGTGCTCAACGCCACCGCCAGCAGCCTGGGCGGCGGCGCGGTGCCGGTGGGCGCCGAAGTGCTCCGCCCCGGCTGCCTGGCGCTGGACCTGATGTACGGCCCGGCCGCCCGCCCTTTCCTCGACTGGGCCGCCGGCCAGGGCGCCATCGGCCGGGACGGCCTGGGCATGCTGGTGGAGCAGGCGGCCGAATCCTTCGCCTGGTGGCGCGGCGTGCGCCCCCCCACCGCCCCCGTGCTGGCGGCGCTGCGCGCCGAAGTTGACGCGGGAGCCCATTGAGATGAAGCTCGGCGTTCGTCTGGGCCGGGCCGTGGCCCTGCTGCTGCTGTGCGGGCTGGCCCTGCAGCTGTATTTCCTGCTGCGCATTGCCCTGATGCTGGTCATCGACCCACAGTCCACCACCTTCCAGCGCAGCGAGGCCTGGCGCCTGCTGACCGAGCAGCACCAGATCGTCTGGGCCCAGGAATGGGTACCGGACGACCGGATCGCCCCCTCGCTCAAGCGGGCGGTGATCGCCAGCGAGGACGCCGGCTTCACCGAACACAGCGGCATCGAGTGGGATGCGATCGAAGGGGCCTGGCAACGCAACCAGAAGGCCCAGGCCCGGGCCGACCGGCAGAACGAACGCCTGGCCCGCCAGACCCAGCGCCATGACAAGGCCGGCAAGGCCGCCAAAAGCGCCCCGGCCAAACCAGCCCGCGAGGCGGTGGCCAAGGTGGTGGGCGGCTCCACCATCAGCCAGCAGCTGGCGAAGAACCTGTTCCTGTCGGGTGAGCGCCATGTGCTGCGCAAAGCGCAGGAGGCGATCATCACCTACATGCTCGAAGGCGTGCTGGGCAAGAAGCGCATCCTGACCATCTACCTCAACAGCGTGGAATGGGGCGAAGGCGTGTTCGGCGCCGAGGCCGCCGCGCACCATTATTTCCATGTGGACGCCGCCCGGCTGTCCCCGGCGGCGGCGGCCCGGCTGGCGGTGATGCTGCCAGCGCCCAAGCGCTTCGAGAAAAACCCCGGTTCGGCCTACGTCAGCGGCCGTTCGGCCATCATCCAGGGCCGGATGGGCGCGGTGGACCTGCCCTAGGAGCACAGCATGGCCACTGGCTTGAGCCTGGAGATTGCCGCGACCGCCGCCCGGTTGGTGGTGGACGAGGGGCTGGAATACCCCGCCGCCAAGCGCAAGGCCGCACGCGACCTGGGCCGCCGCGGCGGACGGCAGGGCGAGCTGCCCAGCAATGAAGAAGTGGAGGACGCGGTGCGGGAGTACCTGGCCGTGTTCTGCGCCGACACCCAGCCGGCCGAACTGCTGGCCCTGCGCACCGTCGCGCTGCGCTGGATGGACCGGCTGGCCGATTTCCGCCCGCACCTGGGCGGGGCGGTCTGGCGTGGCACCGCCACCCAGCTGTCCAACATCGTCATCGACCTCTACTGCGACGACCCCAAGAGCGCCGAGATCGCCTTCCTGAACCAGGGCCTGGATTTTGACAGTGGCAGCGACGACCCTGACACGGTGATCCTGAGCACGGTGGACCGCAGCCGCGACCTGCCCGAGCCGGTGACGCTGCACTTCGTGGTGCACGACCACGACGAACTGCGCGGCGCCCTGCGCCCGGACAGCCGGGGCCGGACCTGGCGGGGTGACGCCACCGCGCTGCGCCGCCTGCTGGCAGGAACCCCCGCATGACGCTGAACCGCCGCACCTGGCTGACCGCCGTGCTGGCCACCGGGGCCGGCGCCGCCGCCGCGCTGTGGTGGTCATCCCGCCCGCAGCCAGGCCGCGACGCCGCCGCCCAGCTGCTGGCCGGCCTGCGCCAAAAGGCCTGGCCCGCACCGCCCGGGCACCCCGCACTGGCGCCGGAGCAGTGGCGGGAACGGCCCTTGCTGGTGAACTTCTGGGCCACCTGGTGCCCGCCCTGCGTGCACGAGCTGCCGGTGCTGGACGCCGCCGCCGGGCGCTGGCCCGGGGTGCAGGTGCTGGGTCTGGCCCTGGATGGGGCGGACGCGGTGGCCGGTTTTCTGGCCCGCACGCCGGTGCACTATCCTGTGGGCGTGCTGGGGCCTGCCGGTCTGGCGATGATGCGGCCGCTGGGCAACCCCACCGGCGGCTTGCCGTTCAGCCTGCTGATCTCCGCCCAAAATGAGGTCATCTGGCGCAAACTGGGGGCCACCAACGCCGACGAACTGGCCCAGTGGCTGCCCCGGGCCTGAACCAGCGACCGCAGGGCCGCTGCTGGCCGGTGAAGGCGATCCGCAGCCGGCCGCGCCACCGGATTCCAGGCTCAACTTGAGCCATGACAGAGCGATCAGCGGCAATCCTGCCCGCAAAGTGCGACAATGCCGGCTTCTCGCAGCGACAGCGAGCCAGCAGATCCCCAGTTCAAGATAGGGAGCGAAGCTGGCAGATGTTGTCTGTTTCCGCATAATGCCGGGACTTCAGGTGACTTCACCTGCACACGCGTCCCCAGATCAAGCTTCTGGGCCGCGTTCGTGTTTCCGACCTGCCCCACCCGGGCAGGCATCACGTCCCACCGACAGGAGCACTGCTTTTCATGGACCTGCGCAAGCTCAAGACTCTGATCGACCTGGTCTCGGAGTCCAACATCGCCGAACTCGAGATCACGGAAAACGAAGGCAAGGTGCGCATTGTCAAGTCGGGCGGCGCCACCTTCGCGGCAGCGCCGATGATGACCATGCCGGCCGCCGCGCCGATGGCCGCCCCCGTGGCCGCCCCGGCCGCGCTGCCGCCGGCCGAAGCCGCCGCCCCGGCCGAGCCGACCGGCACGCTGGTCAAGTCGCCGATGGTCGGTACCTTCTATGCGTCCTCCACCCCGGGCGGCAAGCCCTTCGTGGAAGTGGGTACCACGGTGAAGGTGGGTGATGCGCTGTGCATCATCGAAGCCATGAAGATCATGAATGAGATCGAGGCCGAAGTGGCCGGGACGATCCGTGAAGTCCTGGTCGAGAACGGCCAGGCGGTGGAGTTTGGTCAGCCGCTGTTCGTCATCGACTGATCGGACCGCCATGTTCAAGAAAATCCTGATCGCGAATCGGGGCGAGATCGCCCTGCGCATCCAGCGCGCCTGCCAGGAGATGGGCATCAAGTCGGTGGTGGTCTATTCCGAGGCCGACCGCGACGCGAAATACGTCCGCCTGGCCGACGAGGCTGTCTGCATCGGCCCGGCGCCCTCGGCCCAGAGTTACCTCAACATGCCGGCGATCATCTCGACGGCCGAGGTGACCGATGCCGAGGCCATCCACCCGGGCTATGGCTTCCTGTCCGAGAACGCCGACTTCGCCGAGCGGGTCGAGCAAAGCGGCTTCACCTTCATCGGCCCGACGCCCGAGTCGATCCGCATGATGGGCGACAAGGTGTCGGCCAAGCAGGCGATGATCAAGGCCGGCGTGCCCTGCGTGCCGGGTTCCGAAGGCGTGTTGCCCGAGGATCCCAAGGAGATCATCCGCATTGCCCGCTCGGTTGGCTACCCGGTGATCATCAAGGCCTCGGGCGGTGGCGGTGGCCGCGGCATGCGCGTGGTCCACACCGAAGCGGCGCTGGTCAACGCGGTGCAGATGACCCGCACCGAAGCCGGTGCGGCCTTCGGCAATCCGGCCGTCTACATGGAGAAGTTCCTGGAGAACCCGCGTCACGTGGAGATCCAGGTGCTGGCCGATTCGTTCCGCAACGCCGTCTGGCTGGGTGAGCGCGACTGCTCGATGCAGCGCCGCAACCAGAAGATCATCGAGGAAGCACCGGCCCCCGGCATCCCCCGCCGCGTGATCGAGAAGGTGGGCGACCGCTGCGCGGCCGCCTGCAAGAAGATGGGCTACCGCGGCGCGGGCACCTTCGAGTTCCTGTACGAGAACGGCGAGTTCTACTTCATCGAGATGAACACCCGCGTGCAGGTGGAGCATCCGGTGACCGAGCTGGTGACGGGCATCGACATCGTGCAGCAGCAGATCCGCATCGCCGCGGGCGAGAAGCTGCCGTTCACCCAGCGCCAGATCCAGCTGCATGGCCACGCCATCGAGTGCCGGATCAACGCCGAGGACCCTTACAAGTTCCTGCCCTCGCCCGGCCGCATCACGATGTGGCATCCGCCCGGTGGCCCCGGCGTGCGGGTGGACTCCCACGTCTACACCAACTACTTCGTGCCGCCCAACTACGACTCGATGATCGGCAAGATCATCGTGCACGGGGACACGCGCGAGCAGGCCCTGGCCCGCATGCGCATGGCGCTCAACGAGACGGTGGTGGAAGGCATCAAGACCAACATCCCGCTGCACCGCGAGCTGATGGTCGACGCCAAGTTCGTGCAAGGCGGCACCAGCATCCATTACCTGGAAAGCTGGCTGGCGCACCACGACCGCTGATCGCAACGGAACGCTGACGTGGCAATGTACGAACTGGTGCTGAGCGCCCCGGAAACGCTGGTGGAGTCGGTCTCCGACGCCCTGATGAACGAGCTGGAGGCGCTCTCCGTCTCGGTCGAGGACGCGGACGCCGACACCGCCGCCGAACAGGCCTTGTTTGGCGAGCCGGGCATGCCGGCCGCCCGGCCGGGCTGGGACCGCTCGACCCTGACGGCCCTCTTCAACACCGAAGAGGAAGCCTCGCAGGCGGCCACGCTGCTGCTGGCCCAGGACTGGACCGTGGGGCTGGGTGTGCAGGCGCTGCAGCCGGTGGTGGAGCAGGACTGGGTGCGCCTCACGCAATCCCAGTTCGCGCCAGTGGAGATCACCGAGCAGTTCTGGATCGTGCCCAGCTGGCACGAACCGCCCGCCCAGGCCCGCCAGGTGATTCACCTGGACCCGGGCCTGGCCTTCGGCACCGGCACCCACCCCACCACCCGCATGTGCCTGCGCTGGATCGCCCGGCAGGCCCCGGCGCTGTCGGCGGGTTGGGACCGGGTGCTGGACTACGGCTGCGGCTCGGGCATCCTGGCCATCGGCGCGGCCCTGCACGGCGCCCAGTCGGTGGACGCGGTGGACATCGACCCGGCCGCGGTCGAATCCACCCGCCAGAATGCCCAGGCCAATGGCGTGCAACTCCAGGCTGGTCTGCCCGATCTGGCCCAAGGGGAGTACCCGCTGGTGCTGGCCAACATCCTGGCCACGCCGCTCAAGCTGCTGGCCCCGCTGCTGTGCGGCCATGTGCGCCCGGGCGGTCACCTGGTGCTGGCCGGCATCCTGGAGCGCCAGGCCGAGGAACTCCAGGCGGCCTACGCCCCCTGGGTGGCGCTGCAGGTGCTGGATCGCGAGGACGGCTGGATCCTGATGGGCGCGCAGCGCACCTGAACACCGCGGAGCACAGCGCGGGCATGGCATCATCCCGGACATGAGTCTGGCCACCCGCTGTCCCGCCTGCGGCACGGTTTTCCGTGTCGTCCAGGACCAGCTCAAGGTGTCCCAGGGCTGGGTCCGCTGTGGCCAATGCCACGAGGTGTTCAACGCGCTGGAGAGCCTGTTCGAGCTGGGCGCTTCCGCGCCGCCCGGCGCCCCGGACCCGACGCCGCCGGCATCGGCACCGGCCGAGTCGACTCCCACGGCATCTGCTCCACCTCCACCCGCCCCAGCGGCGGCCCCGGCCACACCGGAGCCCGCGCCTGCGCCGGTTGTCGCGCCCCCGCCGCCCGTTCCACCACCACCGGCCCCGGTGCCAACCCCGGAGCCACCGCCTCCGCCAGCGCCACCTCCCACGCCGGCACCGCCGTCACCGCCCCCCGCCGAGGTACCGGCTCCGGCGCCCGCCGTGATCCCGCCCCCTGCGCCACCCGTCCCCACACCGCCCGCCGTCGCGCCGGTCGCGCCCGCACCGGCCGAGGCCGAGCCCCTGCGTGGCTACGAGTTGACGCCCCCGGAGGACGAGGACGACGACGCGCCAGACACCGACGCGCTGGCCGCCCCCTTTGGCGCCAGCCGCCTGCCCACCCACTGGGAAAAGGAAGCGCTGCAGCCGGCACCCGCCCCTGCGCCCGATCCCGCCCCCGAGGCCGCGGCCGTGCCCAGTTTCCTGCGTCAGGCCGAACCGACGGCGCCCTGGCGCCTGGCCCTGCAGCGCGGGGGCACCTGGGCGCTCTGCGCCCTGCTGACGCTGCTGCTGGCGGGCCAACTGGCGCTGCAGCTGCGGGACCGGTTGGCTTCCGCCTGGCCAGCCAGCCGCCCGGTGCTGCAAGGCCTGTGTCAATGGGCCGGCTGCGTCGTCGGCCCGCCGATGGCCCTGGACCAGATCGTGCTGGACAACAGCCAGCTGCAGTCGACCCATGTCGACGGCCAGTTGCTGATCACCGCCGAGCTGCGCAACCGCGCCGCGGTGGCCGTGCGCCGGCCGGCCCTGGAACTGACCCTCACCTCCGACGAGGGCCTGGTGCTGGCGCGCCGCGTGCTGCAGCCCGCCGACCTGGGCAGCTCGGACCAGCCCTGGCCCGCCGAAGGGAACTGGCATGTCGAGGTGCGGCTGGATGTCGCCCCGCTCAAGGTCTCGGGCTATTCGCTGGAAGTGTTCTACCCTTGAGGGCGGCGTCGGCTGCCGGCGCCCGCCCTGTTTCCCCCACCCTCTCCGAGGTACCGACTCCCATGGCCTGTCTCGTCTGCGGCTCGCTCGCCTTCGACACCATCACCGATTTTCCCGGCCGCTTCGCGGACCAGATCCTGCCCGACCAGGTGCACATCCTGAACGTCTCGTTCCTGGTGCCCACCCTGCGACGCGAATGGGGTGGCTGCGCCGGCAACATCGCCTACACGCTGCGCCAGCTGGGCGGTGAGCCGGTGGTGCTGGCGGCCCTGGGCAACGACGGACAGGCCTACCTGAACCGCTTCGAGGAACTGGGCATCGACACCACCAGCGTGCTGCGGGTGCCGGACAACTACACCGCCCAGGCCATCATCATCACCGACCGCGACAACAACCAGATCACCGCCTTCCACCCTGGCGCGATGCAGCAGGCCCATGAGATCGGCCTGCCCGCCCGCGACGACATCCGCCTGGCCCTGATCGGCCCGGATGGCCGGGAGGCGATGCTGCGCCGGGCGCGGGATCTGCGCGCGGCCGGCATTCCCTATGTCTTCGACCCGGGCCAGGGCCTGCCGATGTTCAACGGCGACGAGCTGCGCGAGTTCATCGCCGGGGCCCGCTGGGTCGCCGTGAACGACTACGAGGGCCGCATGCTGTGTGACCGCACGGGTCAGGACCTGGCCACGCTGTCGCGCTCGCACCTGGCCGGTTTGGTCGTGACGCTGGGTGAGCAAGGGGCCGACGTGTGGGTCCAGGGGGCGTGTGAGCGGGTGGCAGGGTCAGCGGCCGAGGCCGTGGTCGACCCCACCGGCTGTGGCGATGCCTTCCGGGGCGGCCTGCTTTATGGCCTGGAGCAAGGCTGGCCGCTGGCCCGCTGCGTGGCGCTGGGCAACCGCCTGGGCGCGCTGAAGATCGCTCACCGTGGCGGCCAGAACCACTCGGTCGACCGCGAGGCCCTCGGCCTGGCCTGAGGCCAGGACACAGGCACAAAAAAGCCCGGCCAGGCCGGGCTTGAAGAGAACCGGACAGCCAAGGCCGCCCGGTGTGCTCTCTCAGGGCTTGTTGCCGGTCGGGAACGGCCAGGCAGCCGTCGGGCTCAGGGCCGTCTTCGCAGCGCTGGACGCAGGGGCAGGCGCTTTCTTGGCGGCGGCCTTCTTGGCAGCCGCTTTCTTGGCCGGCGCCTTCTTGGCAGCCGCCTTCTTGGCCGGCGCCGCGGCCTTCTTCACCGCCGCCTTCTTGGCGGGGGCGGCCTTCTTCGCCGGCGCAGCGGCCTTCTTGGCCGGAGCCGCCTTCTTCGCCGGAGCGGCCGCCTTCTTCGCCGGAGCCGCCTTCTTGGCCGGCGCCGCAGCCTTCTTCGCCGGAGCCGCCTTCTTGGCCGGGGCCGCAGCCTTCTTCGCCGGAGCTGCTGCCTTCTTGGCCGGAGCCGCAGCCTTCTTCACCGGAGCGGCGGCCTTCTTGGCCGGAGCCGCAGCCTTCTTCGCCGGAGCGGCCGCCTTCTTGGCCGGGGCCGCAGCCTTCTTCGCCGGAGCCGCCTTCTTCGCGGCGGCCTTCACCACCGGCTTGACCGGGGCTGCCTTCTTGGCCGGGGCCTTCTTGGCCGGAGCCGCCTTCTTCGCAGTTGCCATTTCAAACTCCTTGATCAAGTTGCAGAAATACCGTGCCGCTCGAGACAGCTCGGCAATCCATCGCCCGCGGTGTTATCCCGGAAGACTCCGGGGGCTCCCCTGGTGCGATGAATGGGGAGGCAGCCGGCCACGCGCTTTCTTGGCTCGCGTGGGCCTGCTGCGGATCTTGATCTCGCTGTCTGGAATGGCCTGCAGACGGTCTCGGGCCTCATCACCCGACCGGCCTACCCATCAATCCCAGCTCAGTGCGCCACCGGATTGGTACTCGATGACGCGGGTCTCGAAAAAGTTGCGTTCCTTCTTCAGGTCGATCATTTCGCTCATCCACGGGAACGGGTTTTCCTCGTTCGGGAACAGCGCGTCCAGACCGATCTGGGTGGCACGGCGGTTGGCGATGTAGCGCAGGTAGCCCTTGAACATCGAAGCGTTCAGGCCCAGCACGCCACGCGGCATGGTGTCTTCGGCGTAGCGGTACTCCAGGTCCACGGCCTTTTCGAACAGCGCGCGGATCTCGGCCTTGAACTCGGGCGTCCACAGGTGCGGGTTCTCGAGCTTGATCTGGTTGATCAGGTCGATGCCGAAGTTGCAGTGCATGGACTCGTCGCGCAGGATGTACTGGTACTGCTCGGCAGCCCCGGTCATCTTGTTCTGACGGCCCAGCGCCAGGATCTGTGTGAAGCCCACGTAGAAGAACAAACCCTCCATCAGGCAGGCGAAGACGATCAGCGAGCGCAGCAGCGTCTGGTCGGCTTCGGGCGTGCCGGTCTTGAAGGTGGGGTTCATGATCGCGTCGATGAACGGGATCAGGAACTCGTCCTTGTCGCGGATCGACGAGACCTCGTGGTAGGCGTTGAAGATCTCGCTCTCATCCAGACCCAGCGACTCCACGATGTACTGGTAGGCGTGGGTGTGGATGGCTTCTTCAAAAGCCTGGCGCAGCAGGAACTGGCGGCACTCCGGCGCGGTGATGTGGCGGTAGGTGCCCAGCGTGATGTTGTTGGCGGCCAGCGAATCGGCGGTCACGAAGAAGCCGAGGTTGCGCTTGATGATGCGGCGCTCGTCCTCGCTCAGACCGTTCGGGTCCTTCCACAGCGCGATGTCGCGAGACATGTTGATCTCTTGCGGCATCCAGTGGTTGGCGCAGGTGGCGAGGTACTTCTCCCAGGCCCACTTGTACTTGAACGGCACCAGCTGGTTGACGTCGGTCTGGCCGTTGATGATGCGCTTGTCTGCCACGTTGACGCGGCGCTTGCTGCGAGCCACGACGCTGCTCGTGGTGGCGGAGGCAGCCGGGGTCGACGCGGCGGCCACGGAAGGATTCAAGGCCGGTTGCGCCGCCGCGAAAGCAGAGCTTGCAACCGTGTGGGGCTGGAGCGCGGGGGTCGCTGTCCGCGCGCTGCCGAGAGCATCGGGCGCGGGCGTTTGAGCAGGAGTCGGCGGGGTACGAACGTCGTCTTCCCAGACCAGCATGGCGTGTTTCCTTAGCGGCGAATTATCGGAGTGTTGTGTTGGAACACCAAGCACTTCTTGACAGATGCGCGACGACGGTGTGGCACCACTGCATCGTCATGCGGCAGGGTGCCCACCCTCGCGCGCCACAAACGGGCGCGAAGCGATCACCGACGGGCCTGTGACACCGGCCCGTCGACGCTTCACGCGGGGCTCACTGACAGGCCTCGCAGCCCGGGTCGTCGATCGCGCAGAACTTGATGTCGGTGGCCGGCGCAGCCTCGGCCATTGCGGCCTGCGCTTGTGCGGCGGCGGCTTCCATCGCCGACAGGCCTCCCTGGCCACCGCCCATCGGCACCGCATTGAGCGAGCCCGCCGAGATGGTCGACTTCTCCGCGTGCGTGGCGCCCATGGTGCGCAGGTAGTAGGTGGTCTTCAGGCCACGCACCCAGGCCAGCTTGTAGGTCTCGTCGAGCTTCTTGCCCGAGGCACCGGCCATGTAGATGTTGAGCGACTGGGCCTGGTCGATCCACTTCTGGCGACGGGCCGCGGCCTCGACCAGCCACTGCGTCTCCACTTCGAAGGCGGTGGCATAGAGCGCCTTGAGCTCATCGGGCACGCGGTCGATGCGGCGCAGCGAACCGTCGTAGTGCTTGAGGTCCATCACCATCACGCTGTCCCACAGGCCCAGCGCCTTCAGGTCGCGCACCAGGTACTCGTTGACCACGGTGAACTCGCCCGACAGGTTGGACTTGACCGAGAGGTTGCCGAAGCAGGGCTCGATCGAGGCGTCCACGCCGATGATGTTGGAGATGGTCGCTGTCGGGGCGATGGCCACGCAGTTGCTGTTGCGCATGCCGTCGCGGGCGATCTTGGCGCGCAGCGCATCCCAGTCCAGCGTCATGCTGCGGTCCACGTCCACATAGCCGCCGCGCTGCTGCGCCAGCAGGTCGATCGAGTCGATCGGCAGGATGCCGCGGTCCCACAGCGAGCCGCGGTAGGTCGAGTAGCGACCCCGCTCGGCCGCCAGCTCGGACGAAGCCCAGTAGGCGTGGTAGCAGATCGCTTCCATCGAGCGGTCGGCGAACTCCACCGCGGCCTGGCTGGCGTAGGGCGTGCGCAGCTGGTAGAGCGCGTCCTGGAAGCCCATCAGCCCCAAGCCCACCGGACGGTGGCGCAGGTTGGAGTCGCGCGCCTTCTTGACCGCGTAGTAGTTGATGTCGATGACGTTGTCCAACATGCGCATCGCGGTGGACACCGTCTTCTGCAGCTTCTCGTGGTCCAGCGCCTTGCCGTTCGGGCCGTCCTTCAGATGCTGGGCCAGGTTGACCGAGCCCAGGTTGCAGACGGCGATTTCGTCGTCGTTGGTGTTGAGCGTGATCTCGGTGCACAGGTTGGACGAGTGCACCACGCCCACATGCTG
>JAYSCA010000027.1:0-13240 GCA_041915165.1 Ideonella sp. | reverse complement strand
GGCCTGAACTCCCTGCCCAAGACCGTGTTCCCCGGCGGCGCGCTCATCGGCTGCGACGCGGGCTACCTCAATGTCAGCCGCATCAAGGGCAGCCACGCTGCCATCAAGACCGGCATGCTCGCAGGCGAAGCCGCCTACGAGGCCGTGGCCGCAGGGCGCCAGCACGACGAACTCAGCGCCTACCCCAAGGCCTTCGAGGAAAGCTGGCTCTACACCGAGCTGAACAAGGACCGCAACTTCAAGAACTGGTTCAAGTACGGCCTGACCACCGCCACGCTGATGAACGGCTTCGAGCAGTTCGTGCTGCGCGGGCACATGCCCTGGACGCTGCACCGTGACAAGGCCGACCACCAGTACCTCAAGCCCGCCAGCGAGTGCAAGCCCATCGAGTACCCCAAGCCCGACGGCAAGCTGACCTTCGACCGCTTGAGCAGCGTGTTCATCAGCAACACCAACCACGAAGAGAACCAACCGGCGCACCTGACGCTCAAGGACGCCAGCGTGCCGGTGAAGATCAACCTGGCGAAGTACGCCGGCCCCGAGGCACGCTACTGCCCGGCCGGGGTGTACGAGTTTGTGGGCGACGGCAGCGACAAGCGGCTGCAGATCAACGCGCAGAACTGCGTGCACTGCAAGACCTGCGACATCAAGGACCCGACGCAGAACATCGTGTGGGTCACGCCCGAGGGGGGCGGCGGACCCAACTATTCGGGCATGTAATCAAAAACCATAGCGCTTCGCGCTGAAGGGGCCTGCGTTGCAGGCCCTTTTCTTTTTTCATCTCGCAGCGCTGCACGGTCTCCACCAAAACCCGACCCCCAGCGCCGGGGATTCGCTCTCATCCATCGGTAACAACCCACCGCAGTAAACTCACGGGTAAACCCTAGGCCACCTGCCGCGCCCGTGGTTCCCTTTCTCCAACCCTCCGAAAGTCCCCGAAGATGAACATGAAGCAATTGCCCTGGATGTCCCTGGGTGCCCTCGCCCTGGCAGTCGCCGCCATCGCCCCCGCCAGCGCCCAGCAAAAATCCGTGGCAGTGACCGCCATCGTGGAACACCCCGCCCTCGACTCCGTGCGCGACGGCGTGCAGGCAGCCCTGAAGGAAGCAGGCTTCGAGTCCGGCAAAAACCTGAAGTGGCAGTACCAAAGCGCCCAGGGCAACACCGGCACGGCTGCACAAATTGCCCGCAAGTTCGTGGGTGACAATCCTGACGCCATCGTGGCGATTGCCACGCCTTCGGCCCAGGCCGTGATCGCTGCAACCAAAACGGTGCCCGTGGTCTTCTCCGCCGTGACCGACCCCGTGGCTGCCAAGCTGGTGAAAGACTGGGAGCCATCGCGCGGCAACGTGACTGGCGTGTCCGACCTGCTGGCGCTGGACAAGCAGATGGACCTGGTCAAGCAGGTGGTGCCCAACGCCAAGCGCGTGGGCGTGGTCTACAACCCCGGCGAAGCCAACTCGGTGGTCGTGGTCAAGCAACTGCAGACTCTGGTGCCCAAGCTGGGCATGACGCTGGTGGAAGCCGCAGCGCCCCGCTCGGTGGATGTGAGCAGCGCCGCACGCAGCCTGATCGGCAAGGTCGATGTGATCTACACCAGCACCGACAACAACGTGGTGTCGGCCTACGAAGCGCTGGTGAAGGTGGGCCAGGACGCCAAGATCCCGCTGGTGGCATCCGACACCGACAGCGTCAAGCGCGGCGCCATCGCCGCCTTCGGCATCAATTACCGCGACCTGGGCGAGCAGACCGGCCGCATGGTGGCGCGCATCCTCAAGGGTGAAAAGCCCGGCGACATCAAGCCCGAGATCAGCACCAAGATGGAGCTGTTCGTGAACCCCGGCGCTGCCGAAAAGCAGGGCGTGAAGCTGTCTGACGCGCTGATCAAGTCAGCCGCGCAAGTGGTGCAGTAAGCACCCCGTGCTGCAGGGCTGGGCGCATGCCCGGCCCCTCCGGCAGGAGCCATGCACCGCGTGGCTCCTGCTTTGTTTTTCCCCTTGCTGGCCCCGCTGCCCATGTCCTTCTTTTCTCTGCTCGGCGCCGTTGAAATCGGCCTGATCTTCAGCCTGGTGGCCCTGGGCGTCTTCATTTCGTTCCGGCTGCTGCGCTTTCCTGACCTCACGGTGGATGGCAGCTTTCCGCTGGGCGGCGCCGTCTGCGCCATTCTGATTTCCACTGGCACCAATGCCTGGGTGGCCACACTGGCCGCCACGGCGGCTGGCGCCGTGGCCGGGCTGATCACCGGCTGGCTCAACGTCAAGCTCAAGATCATGGACCTGCTGGCCAGCATCCTGATGATGATTGCGCTGTATTCGATCAACCTGCGCATCATGGGCGGGCCCAACGTGCCCCTCATCAACGACCCCACGCTGTTCGTGCTGCTGCAGCCCGAAGGCATGCAGGACTACATTGCACGCCCGCTGATCCTCGCCGTCATCGTGGTGGCCGCCAAACTGCTGCTGGACTGGTTCTTTGCCACCGAACGCGGCCTGGCCATTCGCGCCACCGGCTCGAATGCCCGCATGGCCCGCGCGCAGGGCGTGAACACCGGCGCCATGCTGCTGCTGGGTATGGCCATCTCCAACGGGCTGGTGGGGCTGGCGGGTGCGCTGTTTGCGCAAACGCAGGGCGGCTCGGACATTTCCATGGGCATCGGCACCATCGTCATCGGCCTGGCGGCCGTGATCGTGGGCGAGAGCATCCTGCCCTCGCGCCGCCTGATTTATGCCACGCTGGCGGTGATCATTGGCGCCATCGCCTACCGCTTCTTCATTGCCCTGGCGCTCAACAGCGACTTCATCGGCCTCAAGGCACAAGACCTGAACCTGGTCACCGCCGTGCTGGTGGCCGTGGCGCTGGTGATTCCGCAGCTCAAGCGCAAGTTCGCCAAGCGCAAGCCGTCCTGAACCCGCGCACTGAAAGAGCCCCATGCTGAGCGCCCAACACCTCGAAATCACCTTCAACCCCGGCACACCGATCGAAACCCGCGCATTGCGCGGCATGTCGCTGGACATTCCGGCCGGGCAGTTCGTCACCGTCATCGGCTCCAATGGCGCCGGCAAGTCCACCTTTCTCAACGCCATCTCGGGCGACCAGACGGTGGACAGCGGCCGCATCGCCATTGATGGCGTGGACGTCACCCGTATGCCCGTGTGGGCCCGCGCCGAGCGCGTGGCCCGCGTGTTCCAGGACCCGATGGCTGGCACCTGCGAAGACCTCACCATCGAAGAAAACATGGCACTGGCCCAGCGCCGCGGCAGCTTCCGCAACCTGGGCCGCGCCGTCAAGGCATCCATGCGCGAGGGCTTTCGCGAGCGCCTGGCCACGCTGGGCCTGGGCCTGGAAAACCGCCTGACTGACCGCATCGGCCTGCTCTCGGGCGGCCAGCGCCAGGCCGTGAGCCTGCTGATGGCGGCGCTCCAACCGTCGCGCATCCTTTTGCTCGACGAACACACTGCCGCGCTCGACCCGCGCACCGCCGACTTCGTGCTGCGCCTGACCGAACGCATCGTGGCCGAGCAGAAACTCACCACCATGATGGTCACGCACAGCATGCGCCAGGCGCTGGATGTGGGCGACCGCACGGTGATGCTGCACCAGGGCCAGGTGGTGCTGGACGTGTCCGGCGAGGAACGCGCGCGCCTGGACGTGCCCGACCTGCTGAAGATGTTCGAGAAGGTGCGCGGCGAGAAGCTGGCGGACGACGCGCTGCTGCTGGGCTGAGGCCAGGCAGCCCGCCGTTTTCACCCCGCAGGAAGTCTGCCACTGGCGGAATTTCTTTTTTGATAGCAGCTGGCGCGCGCCAGTCCTTGATTTCAAGCGCTTTCACTCTGGAAAGTAAGATAAACCAAGCGCGAGCAGCTATCGAAATTGACAGCTTCCAACAGACGCCGCGCCTCAATGCCCCAGCCGGTTGGGGCTGACGATCTCCCACCTCTGCATGTGCCGGTACACCGTGGCGCGGCATAGCCCCAGGCTGCGCGCCGTCTCGGTCACGTTCCACTGGTGGGCCTTCAGCGCCTGCAGCAGCGCGTCGCGCCCGCCCGGCGCCCCCGGGACGGCGGTCTCCGCATCCACCCCGCCCAGCGACAGCATCCGCTCGGGCGGCAGCATGGCCGGCTGGCCGCCCCGGATTTCGGCCGGCAGATGCTCCGGGCCCACGGCCTCGCCGCCGCTCAGCGCCATCGCCGTGCGCAGCACGTTCTTCAGCTGCCGGATATTGCCCGGCCAGTCGTGGCGCAGCAGCAGCTGGCGCGCGGCCTCGGTGATGGCCACGGCGCGGCCGTAGAGCTGCTGGCCGTCCTCGCGCAGCAGGCGCTCGATGAGCAGCCCCTTGTCGGCGCGATCGCGCAGCGCCGGCAGCTCCAGCGTCACACTGTTGAGGCGGTAGTACAAGTCCAGCCGGAACTGCCCCTGGGCCACCATCCCGCGCAGGTCGCGGTGCGTGGCGCAGATCAGCTGCACGTCGACGGCGACGGGCTGCTCCGCGCCCAGCGGCGTCACCTCGCGCTCGGCCAGCACGCGCAGCAGCCTCGTCTGCATGGCCTGCGGCATGTCGCCGATCTCGTCGAGGAAGAGCGTGCCGCCATGGGCCTGCGCGATCTTGCCGCGCGCGCCCTTGGTCCGGGCACCGGTGAACGCGCCCTCGCGGTAGCCGAACAATTCGCTCTCGATCAGGGTCTCGGGAATCGCCGCGCAGTTGACCGCCACGAAGGGCCGGGCCCTGCGCGCGCTGGCCTCGTGCATGGCCTTGGCAAAAGCCTCCTTGCCCGAGCCGGATTCGCCATGCAGCAGGATCGCCAGCCCCTTGTCGAGCACGCGCAGCGCCTGCCGCACATTGGTCTGCATCTGCGGGTCGTGGCCGGCAATGGCCTGCAGAGCATCCGCGCCCGCCATGGCGGCCGATGCCTGCGCCGGTGCCGCGGACGGCCGCCGGCGCGGTGGCCGCACGAGCGCAAAGCACTGCGTTCCGGTCGGCAGGTGGCGCATCGCCAGCGGATAGCCGCCCTGCCGCGCCGCGTCGGCCACCTGGTCGAAACGGTAGTCGAACACCTCTTCGACGCTGCGGCCCAGGGCCGCGACCAGCGCGCCCTGCTCGCGCAGCGACTGGCTGATCGCCACAATCCGCCCCGTTTCGTCGAGCACGACCATGCCATCGGCCGAGACTTCGAGAAAATCGCGCCGCCGCGCGAGCTTGAGCACATGGTGGTGCTCGAACTCGTGCAGGAAGTTCGCATCCTCGGCCATGCGGGCCGCGGACTGCACCATCTGCAGCACCAGGTGCTGGCTGCGCCGGTCGTCGGGCGACTCCATCGCCGAGGCATCGAGCACCGCCAGCGGCCGCCCGTCGGGCGCGAAGATGGGCACGGCGCTGCAGGTCAGCGTCTTGTTGGGCGCGCGGAAATGCTCCGCATGGTGCACGGTGATGGCCCGCCGCTCCAGGTTCGCCAGCGCCACTGCGCAGGTGCCCTCCTTCTCCTCGGTCCAGCAGCTGCCCAGCCACAGCCCGGCGCGCCGCCAGTCCTGGTCGAACAGCGGATTGCCGATGAAATCCACCGCCACGCCATGCGTGTCGGCCAGCAACACCACATAGCCCGCGTCGCGGACCTGGCCGAACAGCGCCTCCATGCCGCCGCGGGCGATGCGCATGAAGCGCTCCATGGGTTCGCGATGGTCCTTGAGCGCGGTGGTGGTCAGCACGCGCGGAGGTTCGCCGCGCCCCGGATCCAGCCGGTGCAGCTCGAAAGAGCGCAGCAGCGAGCGTTCGATCAGCGCGACGTCGGCCGGGACGCTGTCAGAAGGCTTCGAGGTGTTCCATGGCATCGTCTGTCTCCATTCGCCTCGCGCTCATCGGCCGAGGTCGGACCTGCATGGGGTGAGACGGCTGCCGCAGGCTGGCCACGGCACCCGTTTCACGCCCGCACATGATAGACCTCAGACGCCCGCACGGGGTTCAAACATCGACCCGGAGGCTGCCTGTGCCGGTCCGGGGATTGAAGAGACAAGGCAGGCAGGCGGCACGCCCGTTGCCGGCCCCTCCATCCACTCGGCCAGCAGCTGCACCAGCGCGGCGGGCTGGTCCGCATGCAGCCAGTGGCCGGCTTGCGCCAGCTCCACGATGCGCGAGCGCGGAAACAGCCTTCGTATCGTGTTTTCATTCCGCGGCAGCACATAGTTCGAAGTCCCGCCGCGCACGAACAAGGCCTCCACGGCACTCGACGACCGCAGCACCCCGGGCGCAAAGCCCAGCAGCTGCGGCATGGAGCCGCCTATGCCCAGCCAGTGAATGCGCCAGGCCAGATGCCCGTCCCGCCAGGCCAGGTTCTGCAGCAGCATGGCCCGCAGCCGGGCCGAAGGCACGAAGCGTTCGAGCTGCCGGTCGACGTCCTCCCGCGAACGGGCTGCGGCCAGGTCCAGCCGCAGCGCGGCGCAAACCAGCGCCGAGAAATGGTCGTGGTAGGTGGCCGGCGATGCGGGCGCGCGCGATGCCCTGGGCGTCGAGCAGCTCGCGCAGGTCCTCGGCCATTTCGGAGTAGTCCATGGCATCGGCATGCGGCGACAGGCCGTGGTTGCGCAGGTCCACCGCCAGCACGCGAGCGCGTGCCGACAGCGGCGCCGCGATGTGGTGCCACTGCGCGGCGCTGCCGAACAGGCCGTGCAGCAGCACCAGCGGCGCCCCGGCGTCTCCGCCGCCGGGGTAGTCGCGGCAGGACAGCTTCACGCCCTGCCCTCCTTCACAGCTCGCGCCGCTGCATGGCCCCTGCGATGTGCTCCGCCTGCCGGATCGCCAGCGCCACGATGGTCAGCGTGGGATTGGCCGCGGCGCTGGAGGTGAACTGGCTGCCGTCCGAGATGAACAGGTTCTTCACGTCGTGCGCCTGGCCCCACTTGTTGACCACGCCGTCGCCGGCCTTGGCGCTCATGCGGTTGGTGCCCATGTTGTGGCTGGCCGGATAGGCCGGCATGTCGATCACGCGCGTAGCCCCCACGGCCTCCGACAGCTTGCGCCACTGCACCAGGCCGTGGGCGGTGATCCTGTCGTCGTTCTCGTGGTAGGTCTTCGTCACGATGGGCACGGGCAGGCCGTACTGGTCCTTTTCCGTGGGGTGCAGCGTGATGGAGTTCTGCTCGCGCGCCAGGTCCTCGCCGCAGACCCAGACGCAGCTCATGTGGTCGTACATCTCCAGGGCCGAGGCGAAGTCGCGCCCCCAGCCGCCGGGCTTCATGAACGCCGCCGTATACGGCAGGTGCAGGGCCAGGCCTTCTAGGTAGTAGCCGCCGACGAAGCCGCGCCTGGTATCGAGCGGCACCTCGTCGGCCACCACGGCCGCGATGTCGAAGCCCCGGTACATGTAGACAGGCCCCTTGTGGATGGACACTGCCGCCGCCGTGGCGTGGTTCATGTAGTTCCTGCCCACCTGGCCCGAGGAGTTGGCCAGGCCGTTCGGGAACAGGCCCGAGGCCGAGTTCAGCAACAGCCGCGGCGATTCGATGGAGTTGCCCGCCACGCAGACCACGCGCGCCTTCTGCAGCTGCCTGCGGCCCTTGCCGTCCACATAGAGCACGCCGTTGGCGCGGCCGTCCTTGTCGTGCTGGATCTGCAGCACCATGGACTCAGGCCGCAGCTCGACATGGCCGGTGGCCTGGGCGCGCGGCACCTCGGTGTAGAGCGTGGACCACTTGGCGCCGATCTTGCAGCCCTGCATGCAAAAGCCGATCTGCTGGCAGGCGGGCCGCCCGTCGTAGACCTTGCTGTTGGACGCGGCGGGCCGCACGATATTTCTGTAGCCCACCTTCCGCGCGCCGGCCTCGATCACCTTGTAATGGTTGTTGGGCGGCATGGGCGGCAGGCCGCTGGCCTTGGAGCCCGCCACGCCCATCTTCTTCTCGGCCAGGTCGTAGTACGGCTCCAGCTCGGCCAGCGTGATCGGCCAGTCGAGCACATTGGCGCCTTCGATGGCGCCGTAGGTCGTCCTGGTGCGGAAGTCGTGCTCCTGGAAGCGCAGGGCCACGCCGGACCAGTGCACCGTGGAGCCGCCCACGCCCTTGACGATCCAGGCCGGCAGGTTCGGATAGGTCTGGGTGTGGTGCCAGCCGCCGGCCGAGATGCGCTTGTCCAGCCACGAGATCTTGTTAAACATCGCCCACTCGTCGTTCTCGAAGTCATCGGGCGTGTAGTGCTTGCCGGCCTCCAGCACCACGCACTTGACGCCGCGCTGCGCCAGTTCGTTGGCCAGCGTGCCGCCGCCGGCGCCCGAGCCGACGATCACGACGACGCTGTCGTCATGGAGGGAGAATTGGGTTTGGTCTGCCATGATGGATGTCTCCTTCGCTGCTGCCTGAGCCTTCACAGCCAGTCGATGTCGTCAAAGCCGCGGTTCACATAACCGCCCTTCTGCCACGACGAGCCCTCGTAGCCGAACAACGGCCACAGCTTCTTGTTGTTGTAGAGGCCGGTGACCAGATCGCCCTGCACTTTCTTGAAGAACGGCGTGCTCTCGATGTCCTTGAGCAGCGCCACGCGCTCGTCCTCGGTCTTCACCTCGGCATAGGGCGTGCCATAGCGCTGCCGGGCGCGCCGGTCCAGGTCCTGCACGCCCTCGCCCAGCAGCCTCTGCACGCCCTTGTCCTTCGCGGCCGCGGCGTCATACGGCGCCACGGCATCGAGGTAGAAGCCGTCGGCCAGCTTGTCGTGCGGATAGAGGTCGCGCGCCATGCGCACCAGGGTTTTGCCGGTGGCGGCGCCCAGGTGGCTAAAGCTCTGCCGGGCCGCCACATCCTTCGAGGCCGCGATGCCGGCCGCGGGAATGACCGCGATGCCGATGGCCCCGAGGCCGCCGCCGCGCAGAAAGCTGCGGCGCTGCAGCGTGGGCCGTCTGTCCAGCACCCGCATGGTGCCGGGGGCAAGGTTGTCGTTCAGGTTTTTCATCGTCGTGTCTCCGTCGCTTTATGGGTTGTGAAATCTCAGTCGGGGCGTTCAGCGGCTCACATGGGGCAGGCCTCCTGTTCCAGCGCGGCCTGCAGCGCAAGCCCCAACCGCTGCGCGCATGCCTGGCCATCGAAGTGCGCAGCCAGTTCGGCAGCGCTGACGGTGGTGGCGGCCAGGGTCCGGGCATCGGCCCCACCGCGACCCAGGGCATCGCACATCAGCTGCCACGGCGACGGCTGCAGCAGCACGCCGCCAACCAAGAGCACGCCGCTGGCGCGGCGCACCTGGGCCAGGCCAGCGATCTTGCGGCCCTGGGCCAGCACCTCCCAGGGCGACAGGCCGCCAAAGCAGGCCCAGTCCACCGCCGTGCGCTGCGCCGCCGGCAGGGCCCGCAGCGCCTCCGGGGCCAAGGCCTGCGCGTCCACGCCGCCCTGCTGCAGCACCCGGGCAATGGCCTCGCCCAGCCAGCGGTAGCTGGCCACCAGGCCCTGGCGGGCCAGCGGATGGCCGGCCGGCAGCGCCACCGACAGGCCCAGCATCCACGGCCCGGCCAGCACCGCGCCGCCGCCGGACTGGCGCAGCAGCACCGGCACCTCGCCATCGGCCTGCGCCAGTAGCCGGCGCTGCGAGCAGCCGAGCACGATGGCCGGCGCCTCGTAGCGCCAGAGCCGGAAACCGGGCACAGCCACCGGCTGCGCAAGCTGCTGCTCGTTCCACAGCTGTTCGCGCACGGCCTCGGGCGGCGTCAACGATGGAAGCGCCGCAGTCATGGCCTGCCCGACAGCGAATCGGGGGCTTCGAGGTGGGCCTTGACGGCCTGCAGGAACTGCGCGGCCGGATAGCCGTCGATGGCCCGGTGGTCGAACACCAGGGTCAGCGTCGTCATCGCGGCCACACGCACCTGGCCGTCCCGCACCACGGCACATTCACGCACGCTGCTCACGCCCAGGATCCCCACCTGCGGCGGGTTCAGCACCGGCGTGAACCAGTCGATGCCCGTCATGCCCAGGTTGGTGACCGTGAAGGTCGCGCCCTGGTAGGCCTTGGGCGGCAGCTGGCCGGCGCGGGTGCCGGCCGCCAGCGCGCGCGTTTCCTGTGCCAGCTGCGCCACCGGCTTGGTTTCGGCATCGCGGATCACCGGCACCATCAGCCCCTCGTCCAGCGCCACGGCCAGGCCCAGGTGCACGGCGCCCTGGCACTCGACCACGTTGTCCTTGAGCAGCGCGTTCATGCGCGGGTGCGCTGCCAGCGCCAGCGCCGTGGCGCGCAGCACGCAGGCAGTGATGGTGGGCTTCGCATCGCCCTCCCCCACGGACTGCGCACGTAGCCAGGCCCGGCAGGCCGAGACATCGGCCTCGGCGCCCATGGCCACGCGCGGCGCCTGCCAGCCCAGGGCCATGTTGCGCGCGATGGCGCCGCGCAGGCCCTTGAGGGCAATGCTGGCGCTGCCGGCGCCCACCTCTGCCACGGCGGCGCTCATGCCAGCGTGCCCAGGCTCTGGCCGGGCTTGAAGGTGCCTTCGGCCGGCACCAGGATGGCCTCGATCACGCCGTCGGCGGGCGCCAGCACCTCGTGGCTGGACTTGACCACCACCACGCTGGCCACCGGCTGCCCGGCCTTGACGCTGTCGCCCACCTTCACCAGCCAGTCTTCGACCAGGGCCTCGGTGCCGGGCTCCACGTCCTGCCAGGCGTCTTGCGAAAGGATGATGTCGGTGCTCATGCGAGGGCTCCTTCGAGCTGCGGCGCGGCCACCAGCTGCCGCGCGGCGGCGGCGATGGCATCGACCTGGGGAATGACGAACTGCTCCAGCGGGCGGCTGTAGGGAATGGGCACGTCGGGCACGGCCAGGCGCCTGACCGGGGCCTTGAGGCGCACGCTGTCGAGGTTCTCGGCCACCAGCGCGGCAATTTCGCCCGACAGGCCGAAGCTCAGGTAATCCTCGTCGGCCACCAGCAGGCGGCCGGTCTTGCGCACGGACTTGAGCACCGCCTCGCGGTCCAGCGGCACGATGGTGCGCAGGTCGATCACCTCGGCCTGGATGCCGGCCTGGGCCAGTTGTTCGGCCGCGAGCAGCGACTTCTGCACCATCTGGCTCAGCGTGACGATGGTCACGTCGCCGCCCTCGCGCACCACCTTGGCCTGGCCGAAGGGGATGGCGTACTGCTCCTCGGGCACCTCGTTGGTGCTGCCCTCGAAGTACGACATCCACGGCAGGCCCATGATGCCCTTGTGATAGAGGAAGACCACGGGGTTGTCGTCGCGGATGGCCTGGGTCATCAGGCCCTTGGCGTCGTAGGCGTTGGACGGCACCACCACCTTCATGCCCGGCATGTGGGCGAAGGTCGCGTACAGGCACTGCGAGTGCTGGGCCGCGTCGTTGTAGCCGCCGCCGATGGCCGACATCAGCACCATGGGCAGCTTGATGTTGCCGCCGGCCATGTAGATGTTCTTGGCCATGTGGTTGTAGATCATGTCCATGCACACGCCGAAGAAGTCCACGAACATCAGCTCGGCGATGGGCCGCATGCCCTCGGCCGCCGCGCCTATGGCCGTGCCGATGAAGGCAGTCTCCGAGATCGGCGTGTCCATGATGCGGTCCTTGCCGTGCCTGGCCAGCAGGCCGCCGGTGGCGCCGAAGATGCCGCCGTACTTGCCGATGTCCTCGCCCATCACGAATACATCGGGATTGCGTTCGATTTCCTGGCCGATGGCTTCCGACACGGCCTGGGCCATGGTCAATTTGCGGGTTGTCATGCTGGTCTCCGAAGTTCTGGGGGCGTTAGCAGAAGACGTGCAGCAGCGCGTCCTCGGGCTTGGGGTACGGGCTGCTGCGGCCGTACTCATAGGCCTCGGCGATGCGGGCGCTGACGCGCTGGCGCAGCGCCTGATCTGCCGCGTCGTCGAGCAGGCCGGAGCGGCGCAGGTGCTCGGCGAGGCGCGGTATCGGGTCGTTCTTGCGCAGCTCGGCCGCCTCGCCCTTGGGGCGGTAGGTCTCCGGGTCGCCCTGGAAGTGGCCCAGGTAGCGGTCGGTCTTGACCTCGATCAGCGTCGGCCCCTCGCCGCGCCGCGCGCGCTCGACGGCCACGCCGGCAGCCTCGTAGACCGCGAGCGCATCGTTCTGGTCCACCAGCACGCCGGGCATGCCGTAGGCGGCGGCGCGGTCGGCGTTCCAGGCCACCGAGGTGGACTCACTCTTCTCCACCGAGATCGCGTACTTGTTGTCCTCGCAGACGAAGAGCACGGGCAGCTTCCACAGCGCCGCGAGGTTCATCGATTCGTGGAAGGCGCCCTGGTTGGTCGCCCCCTCGCCGAAGAAGGCCACGGCCACCCAGTCCTTGCCGCGCTTCTTGGCGGCCAGCGCGGCGCCGCAGGCCGGCGGCATGCTGGCGCCGATGATGCCGCTGCAGCTGAACTTGTGCGCCGGGTCGAACAAATGCATGTGCCCGCCCTTGCCGCGGCCCAGGCCCGTGTCCTTGCCGAACATCTCGGCCGTCATGGAATTGAGCGGCACGCCCTTGGCGATGGCGAAGTGGTGCGGGCGGTGCGAGCCGACCACGGTGTCGTCGTCATGCAGATGGGCGCACACGCCGACCGCCACGGGCTCCTGCCCGGCCGCCAGGTGCATCTCGCCCGGCACGGGGCCGGAGCCGATGTCGAAGGCCAGGCCTTTCTGGATATGCGGCGGCAGCTTGCCTTCCATGTAGACCCGGGCCATGGTCTCTTCGTATTCCCGGATCTCGATCATCTTCTCGTACATCCACAGCTTGCGCTCGGTGCTTGGATTCATGGTGATGTCTCCGTCTGTCGTTGGGTACCTGCCCGCCGGATGCGCCGGCCGGGCCATGGATGAACGCGACCGCGCTCACGCCTGTCTCAGCGCAAGCGGTGTGCCAGCCGGCGCTCGAACTCCAACGAATACGGGTAAATCCCAGGAAATACCGGCATGCAAGCCCGGATTCCAGAGGCGCGGCCTCCCGCGCGGCCCGCAGGCCGGGGTTGCCGCGCCGCGGCGCATGCGACAGGTGCAGCAACCGGATGCGACAGTCGTCGCATCGGCATGTCCACGCGGCGACAGATGTCGCAGGGCGGTTTTCAGCGGGCTTCGGTACCTTGCCGCAGGGCCTACCTATCCACGAGCAGCGGCAGGTCGGCCTTCTTGAGCGTGCGCAGCACGAAGCTGGAACGGCTGTGGCGTATGCCCTTGATCTTGTAGAGCTTCTCGCGCAGCAGGCGCTCGTAGTCGCGCGTGTCCTTCACCACCACGCGCAGCAGGTAGTCGTAGTCGCCTGACACCAGGTGTGCCTCGATC